>NZ_JARWQD010000142.1 GCF_029869545.1 Nocardia wallacei
GTGCGGTGGAACAGCTGACCGACGCGCGCCAGTGGCCGATGAACGGGCATCCGCGCCGCGCCGGTGTGTCGTCGTTCCGGATCAGCGGGGCCCAAGTCCCCGGGATTAACGAGCAGCCGCCCGCCCTCGACAACCGCCCCCCCAACGGGGGGCCGCCCCGGGTTGGCCCCCCCCCCGGGGGGTGCCCCCCCGGGGGGGCGGGGGGGGGGGCGCCGCCGCTCCCGGAAGGAATCGCGTGGGCCGCAACGGCGTATTCGACCGTGCGACACCAGTTTCCGGAAGCACACGGGTGGGGTCCGGCGACCGGCCGTGCGAGCCCGCCTGCGCGGGAGAACCTCCCGGCAGGACGCTGGTCGGCCGAGGCCCCTGCGCCCCGGGCCCCGCCTGTGCCGCAGCCCCTTCCGCGAAGGCCCGCGTGGGCCGGAGCGGAGGCGCAGACGGATCTGCGGCCTCCGGCAGCGCCCGAGTCGGCGCGGGTGGATTCCCCTGCGCCGCATCCTTTTCCGACACTTCTCTAATTCGTCCTGGTGAATTAGGCTGCGCCGCATCGGCTTCCGGCAGAGCGCTGATTGGTGCAGGAGGATGGTCCTGCGCTGCGTCGTTTTCCGGGAACGCGCGAGTTGGTGTGGGTTGGTTCACCTGCGCCGCATCATTTTCCGGGAGGGCGCGGGTTGGTGTTGGCGGGTAGGCATGGAGGCCCGGGTGTTCGGGGGGTGCGTCGGCGTGCGCGGGGGTGTGGCCGGGGAGTTTTCGGGTCTGCTGGTTTTCCGGTGCGGGGGGTTCCAGGACGGGTGGGGTTCGGGGGACCGGGTGCGGCATGTCGACGGCGGCGCGGGCCGCGGCGGCCAGGTCGCCCGCCGTGCTGTACCGGTCGTCGGGGTTCTTGGCCATCCCGCGGGCGATGACCGCATCGAGCGCCGCGGGAATCGCGGGATTGCCCGCGGAGGGCCGCGGCGGCTCCTCGCGCAGGTGCGCGTGCAGCTGCTGGGCCGGGTCGGTGTCGCCGAACGGCCGCTGCGCGGTGAGACATTCGAAGAGCACACAGGCCAGCGAGTAGATATCGGACCGGGCGTCGGCATCCCCGGTGAACCGCTCGGGGGCCATGTATGCCAGCGTGCCCACCGTGAAACCCGTTGCGGTGATGGCGGTCTGGTTCGGGGCCCGGGCGATACCGAAGTCGATGAGATAGGCGAAGCCGCTCCCGTGCACGATGATGTTGGCGGGCTTGACATCTCGGTGGATCAGCCCGGCGGTGTGCGCGGCATCGAGGGCCGTGGCGATCTGGGAGACGATATCGACGGCCTCGGGCACCCCGATCGCCCCGGCCCGCAGTCGCGTGGCCAGGTCGATGCCCGGGACGTAGGCCATGTCCAGATACAGCCGCCCGTCCTGCTCGCCGAAACCGTGGATCGGCACGATGTGCGGATTGTCCAGACCGGCGCCGACCCGCGCCTCCCGCTCGAACCGCCGCCGGTAGTTCGGATCCTCCGCCGCGGAGATCGTGAGGATCTTCAGCGCCACCGAGCGCTCGGCGGCCGTGTCGCGGGCCAGCCACACCTCGCCCACCGCGCCCCGCCCGATCTGCCGCTCGAGCCGGTACTTGCCGAACTGCCGTGCCACTTCAACGCCTCCGTGCGGGTGTGCGATGCGCTCCGGTCGGGCGCCTGAGAAGCCGAGGCCGCGCCGCCGGAACATGGCTCGACCCTAAACCGGCGTCGCCGGGCGGGACCAGTGTGGGTACCGGCACGCACGCGCTAATCTCGTGTCATGGCTGACTCTCCCGACATCCGCATCGGCACCGCGGAGCGCGAAGAGGCCATGCGGCGACTGTCGGATCATTTCGCGGCCGGGCGGCTGTCGGTGGCCGAATTCGATGAGCGCAGCGGCACGGTGGCGGCCGCGGTGACGCGCGGCGATCTGGAGCCGGTGTTCGCCGATCTGCCCGAACCCGCCTCGGAGACACCCGCGCCCGCCCCGGGACCCACCGGGCACGGCGGCAGGCCCGAGATTCGTGGCCCGGCGATGGGGCTCATCGTGATCCTCGCGCTGGTGCTGTTCTTCACCACCCACACCTGGCTGTGGTTCCTGTTGATTCCGGCCGCGGGAATCGCGCTCGGTGCGCGGCGGCGCCACCACTACGAGCAGCGCAGCCGTGAGCTCGAGCAGCACCGGCACCAGATCGGTCAGCACCACCGCGAGGTCGAGGAGCATCGCCGGGAGTTGAAGCATCAGCGCCGCGAGCTGAAACAGCAGGCGCGCGAACTCCGGCACGAGCGGCGCGACCGGCGGCGGGACCGCTGATGGAGCCGATCGAGATCAACGCCGGCGGCTGGTATCTGCGCGCGCTGCGCGCCGACGACCGCATCGATGACCGCCCCGCCCTCGCCGACGGCGGCATCACCGACCCGGAATATGTGGCGCGCCGCGCCCGCGAGTGGGACGAACAGACCCGCTACTCCTGGGCGGTGTGCGAGCCGACCACGGCGGAAATGGTCGCCGAGATCGTGGTGACGCCGAATGCCGATGGCACCGCGGATATTTCGGGCTGGTCGCGCGAGAGCTACGACGCGGCACTGGAATCCGGGCAGCACGCCGTGCGCCGCTTCGTGGCCGGGGCGCTCGGGCTGCAGCCGGTGGGTGGCGAATAACGCTGTGCGACAGCGCATCAGCTGAATCACGGCGTGCGCACAGGAAAATCACTACCGCGATACAGGCTGCGGACGCTACCGTGGAGTTCCCATCACCGAGCGCAGGGGAGGCGCATCATGTGGGAATGGAGTAGGACCGTCGCCGAAAGAGCCGTCGCGGCCGTGTGGACCCGCCCGGCCGGGGAGCCGAAGCCGACCGTCGTCGATCCGGAGTACTGGCGGGAGACCGGCGAAGGCGAGAGCGATCGGGCGGACGGAGATGTCATGTCCGTTCCGGTGGGCATCGGGTATTGCCTCGTCGGGTGAAGCCACGACCGGGTGAGCGGCGTGGGGGGGGGGGGGGGGGGGGGGGGGGGGGGGGGGGGGGGGGGGGGGGGTGGGGGGGGGGGGGGGGGGGGGGCCGTTTTCCGGTTCGCCGGTTGTCGAGACCGGCGTAGTAGCCTGCGGGAGTGCAGAGGCCACCCTTGGATGCCGAACTCCTCCGGCGCAGTGTCACCGAACGTCCGGACCTGTCGTTGTTCTCTCGCATCGACGTGGTGGAGTCGACCGGTTCCACCAACGCCGACCTGATCGCGCAGGCCGCCGATCCCGACTCCGACGGACGGGTGCTCGTCGCCGAGAGCCAGGAGCAGGGCCGCGGTCGGCACGAACGCGCGTGGTCCAGTCCGCCGCGGGCGCAGATCTCGCTGTCGCTGCTGGTGCGGCTGCGCGGCATCGATCCCGCCGTGCTGGGCTGGCTGCCGCTGCTGACCGGCGTGGCGGTGGTGGACGCGGTCCGCGATGTCACCGGGTTGAACGCGAACCTGAAGTGGCCCAACGATGTTCTCATCGAAGGCCGCAAGGTGGCGGGCATCCTGGCCGAGGTCGCCTCCGGTGCGGGGGCGCCCGCCGTGGTGGTGGGCGTCGGGCTGAACGTCAGCCTCACCGAGGACGAACTGCCGGTCCCGCACGCGATCTCGCTCACCCTCGCCGGTGCCCCGGAGGTCGACCGCACCGCCCTGGTCGAGGCCCTGCTGCGCGAATTCGCCCGGCACTTCACCGAATGGCGCACGGCCAATTGGGATATCGCCGGACCGGCCGGGGAATACCGCAAGCGCTGCGCCACCCTGGGCACCGAGGTCCGCGCGGAACTGCCCGGCGGCGAGGTGCTCACCGGCGTCGCCACCGATGTCGACGACCATGGCCGACTGCTCATCGGCAACCGGGCGGTGGCGGCCGGGGACGTCACGCACGTCCGTCCCCAGCCTTGATCCCGGCCAAAAGCGCGCCGGGAATGTGAAAGGCGTGCGCCGGGCGGATGCGCGCTTACACCGTTGCCATCTCGCGGGCTCGTTCGCGGGCCAGGAGTTTGTCGCGCTGTTCCTCGAACTTCAGGACGTCCTGGCTCAGTTTTTCCAGGTGGGCGGCGAGTTGCTCGCGGGCTTGGTCGCCGCGCGGGCCGAAATCGTTGCGGTCGAAGATGTTCCAGTTCTTCAGCACCGGCTGGACGACCTCCTCCAGGTGCTGGCGCAGGTCGTAGATGCCGTGTTTGGCCATCATGACGCCGTTGCGGCGGAAGTTGGGCATGCCGTAGCCGGGCATGGTGAAGTTGGTGAGCACCTTGGTGATGGCCTCGATGGCCTGATCGGGCACCAGGTCGATACCGGCGCCACACAGGGTCCGGTAGAAGATCATGTGCAGGTTCTCGTCGGCGGCGACGCGCTGCAGCATGCGGTCGGCGATCGGGTCGTCGCAGACCTTGCCGGTGTTGCGGTGCGAGACGCGGGTGGCCAGCTCCTGGAACGTCACATAGGCGACATTCTCGAGGAAGCCGCCCCAATCGTCGGGCGAGTGGGCGCCGTTGGTCATGTGGATCATCCGGGCCTCTTCGAGGGCGACCGGGTCGACGCCGCGGGTGACCACCAGGTAGTCGCGCATGACGATGCCGTGGCGGTTCTCCTCGGCGGTCCAGCGTCCGACCCAGGTGCCCCAGGCACC
>NZ_JARWQD010000143.1 GCF_029869545.1 Nocardia wallacei
CGTTCCAACCACCACCAACCCGGACGCACACGTTCCAACCACCACCAACCCGGACACACACGTTCCAACCACCACCAACCCGGACGCACACGTTCCAACCACCACCAACCCGGACACACACGTTCCAACCACCACAGACCCGGACACACACTTTTCGACCACCACAGACCCGGACGTCTTTTTCCTGTCCGGGTTGCCCGGTGTGCGGGTCAATGGTTATCCGGTGGTCATACCGTCAAGGGGCAATGATCGGTTCATCGATGATGTGTTCGCGGGGCGCGGGCCCGTGGATGTCGTGCACGGGCATACCACCTATGGCGTCGGAATATCGGGGGTGCGGGCGGCGCGGCGGCACGGGGTGCCGCTGGTGCAGTCGGTGCACAGCCGCGACGATGCCTTCATCGAGCACACCTCGCCCGTGCCGTATCTCACCGCGCTGGCCCTGCGTGGGCTGCACGGCCTGTACCTGCGCGGCTCCGCCCGGACACCGCGACCGGCCGAATCCCGTGCCGCACACCACGCCTGGCGCACTGTGGTCGGCCATGCCGGGGCCGCGGACGTGGTCGTCGTCCCGTCCCATCATTTCGCCCGCCGCCTGCGCGCCCACGGCCTCGACCGCCCGATCCACGTGGTATCCAACGGAATCGACGACGAACTCCTGGCGAACCTCGGCCCGTCGGGTCCCGGCCCACCGCGCGAGGACAACCCCACGCACGACCCCCGATCC
This sequence comes from Nocardia wallacei, assembly GCF_029869545.1. GTDB lineage: Bacteria > Actinomycetota > Actinomycetes > Mycobacteriales > Mycobacteriaceae > Nocardia > Nocardia wallacei_A. The sequence goes on from NZ_JARWQD010000143.1 coordinate 728, forward strand.
GCCGAACCCCCTCGGCGGCACTACCTTTCGAATCAGCGAGACCCGGCCGAGGCGCCGGAGGCGGAGATAACAGTGGACAAGCCCCGAACCGGCGACACCGCACCCGAGCCGCTGCGCGCACTGTGGTGCGGGCGGCTGTCGGCCGAGAAACGCCCCCTCGCGGCCGTGGAGGCGGTGGTCCTGGCCGACCGCTGCGAACTCGACATCTACGGCGGCGGAACGGAATTCGACAAGGTCAAGGAGATCGCCGCGGGCGCAGGCGGACGCATCCGGCTGCACGGCGAGGTGAGCCAGGCGCAATGCCTCGCGGCCATGCGCGAACACGATGTCCTGCTGTTCCCCTCCAGCGGTTTCGACACCCAGGGCATGGCGCTGCTGGAGGCGGTCGTGGTCGGCCTGCCGGTGGTGTATTGCGATCGCGATCTGGCCGAATCGATTCCCGACGGCGGCGGCGTGCGCACACACGGCCCCTCGCCCGCCGCGATCGCCGAGACCTTGCAGGAGCTGGCCACCGACCGGACCCGCTTGGCCGAGATGCGCGAAAAGCTGGCCGCACAAGCCGATTCCGCCCGCCAGTCGGCGCAGACCGAACAGCTCCTCGAGGTCTACGACGAGGCGATCGCCGGAACGACACCCTCCGAACCCGCCCGTCCGGAATCCGAAATCCCCACCGCCCCGGGCACACTCCCCCTCCTCGGTCACAGCCTGCACGTGCTGCGCGACGCCCTCGGCTTCGTCACCTCGCTCAGCCCGCTGGGCCCGGTGGTGCGGGTGCAGCTGGGCGCCCGCCCGGCCTATGTGCTCACCACCCCGGAACTCATCCGGCAGGTCGCCTTCGGCGAGGCCGGTGAGTTCCACCGCGAGGAGCTGCGGGACGCGATGCACGACGTCATCCACGAGGCATCCAACGTGCTCAGCGGCGCGCCGCACGAACTGCGCCGCCGCCTCGTCGCCCCGGCCCTGCGCCAGCGCCGCCTACTCGAATACGCCGAGGCCGCGGCCGATATCGCCGATCGCTGGTCGGACGGGCTGCGGGCGGGCCGGGCGAATCTGATGGACGAGGCCCATCGCGTCGTCCTCGACACCCTCTCGGCGACGCTGTTCACGGCCGATTTCAGCGCCGACGCGAAAGACGAGATCCAGCGCCACGTTCCGTGGCTGCTGGGCCAGATCGTCCAGCGCGCCGCACTGCCCGAATCCGTGCGCCGACTGCGACCGCTCGCCAACCGGAGCTTCCGTTCCCGCGCGGACCGGCTGCGCACGGAGATCGGCGCGGTCGTCACCGAATACCGCCGCCGCGACAGCGATTTCCCCGATGTGCTGTCCGCGCTCATCGCCCACGTCGACCCGGAGACCGGGACCCGGCTGTCGGACGAGCAGATCGTCGACGAGTTGCTGCTCATGCTCGCCGCCGGGATCGGGTCGACCGCCTCGACGCTCGGCTGGCTGTGGTGCGAGCTGATGCGCAATCCGGAGGTGATGGCGCGGGTGCGCGCCGAACTGGACGAGGTGGTCGGCGCCGACCCGGTCCGCCCGGAACACGCCGGGGCCCTGCCCCACCTGCGCCGGGCGCTGCAGGAGACGCTGCGCATGTGGGCACCGTGGGTCAGCACGCAGACCGCGGCAGGCGAGGTCCGCGTCGGTGCGTTCGCGCTGCCGCCCGGCGCGATGGTGGTGTTCAGCCCGTACATGATTCATCACGACGCACGCTGGTTCCCGGATCCGGAGACCTTCGATCCCGAGCGCTGGTCGCCCGGCCGCGCCGAGACCATCGACCGCGCGGCCGTGCTGCCGTTCTCGGTCGGCACCCGGCACTGCCCGGGCAGCAATTTCGCGATGATGACGATCCTCCTCCAGACCGCCGCGCTGTTCTCGCGCTGGGAGCCGGTGCCCCAGCCCGGTTATCGGGTGCGCCCGTCCAGCCGGGATTTCGTCGCCGCCCCGGCGCGGCTGCCGGTGGCGTTGCTCCAGCGCGGGACTCCCGGGACGTAGGCTCGACACCGACCGCGAACCCGACCGAGGAGTCGTGATGGCGTTCGGCCTCCCCTTCGCACCGCCGATTCCGGTGGTCCGGGCCGTGGAACGGCTGCGCAACGCCCTCGGCCGGGTGTATCGCGGCCTCGCGCCGGGCCCGGTCACCCTGATGGAACTGCTCGCCGCGGGCTGGCTCACCCAGGCCGTCCACGCCGCGGCGGCGCTCGGTGTCGCCGATGCGCTCGCCGCGGGCCCGCGCACCCGCGGCGAGCTGGCCCGCGCGGTCGGCGCCGACGAGGATGCGCTGGGCCGGCTGCTGCGGCTGCTCGCCTCCTACGGGATCTTCGCCCGACGCCGCGACGGCCGGTACGCGCTCACCCCGGCCGCGCGGGCGCTGTGCCGCGACGCACCGGTCTCGCTGCGCGACGCCGCGCTGTTCTTCGGTTCCGCGACCCACCGTGCGCACTGGTCCCGGCTCGCCGACGCGGTGCGCACGGGCACACCGGCGACCGGCGCCGCGTCGTTCTTCGAATTCGCCCGCACCGACCCGGAATTCGGCGCCCTGTTCGATCGGGCGATGACGAGCATCGGGTCGCTGACGGCCGAACCCGTCGCCGCCACATACGATTTCGCCCAATTCGGCAACCTCGTCGATATCGGCGGCGGGCAGGGCGCGATGCTGGCGGAGATCCTCGCCCGCGCACCGCGGTCGCGCGGCATTCTGTTCGATCTGCCGGAGGTGGTGGCCGGTGCGGCGGCGAGCCTGGCCGAAACCGCTGTGGCGGACCGGATTTCGGTGCGTTCCGGATCCTTCTTCGATGCGGTGCCGTCCGGCGGGGACGCGTATCTGCTCCGGCACGTCCTGCACGACTGGCCCGATGAGCGGGCCGCGCAGATCCTGCGCACCGTGCGCGCCGCGATGACCGGCGACTCCCGCCTGCTGATCGTGGAACTGCTGCTGCCCCGCGACGGCGGACCGCATCCGGGGAAGTTCATCGACCTGGAGATGCTGGTCCACAGCGGCGGCCGCGAACGCACCGAGGCCGAATACCGGAAGCTGCTGGCGGCCACCGGATTCGCCGTCGACCGCGTCGTGCCCACGATCTGCCCGGAATCGGTGATCGAGGCTCGCCCGGCCGGACCGTCACAGTAGCGGTTCGTCCGGGTCGACGAATTCGACGCCGGTGATGATGTCGGGTTCGATCCGCACGATATGGTCGCGCGGGCCCGGCAGCCACGGCCGCAACAGCCCGCGATACCGCTCGAGCTCGTCCGGATCGGTGACCACCTCGGCGGTTCCGGTGACGATGACACACCAGCCCCGATGGGTGCGCTCATCGATGGTATCGGCCTCGTAGGCCACCACCTGCCGGTCCGGGCTCACCGCGGCACCGCGGTTGGCGTGGATGACGATCGCGTCGTCGTCGACGATGTGGTTGACCGGGCGGATGGTCGGTAGCGCGTAACGGGCGAACACGATCCGCCCGAACCGCACGCGGGACAGCAACCGCAGCGACTCGGCATTGGTCAAGTCGCGCGGAACCTGCTGCGCGGGAGCGCCCATATCCTCGATTATCCGTTCGCGCTCGCCGTCGTGCAGGTGTGCGGTGGAAAGATTCGACGGCCGCTGCTGCCGTGGGTGATCCTCGGCTCGGCTGCTCATTGCGCTGTGTGCCCCGCTCGTCGTGTGCCCGTATGCATGAGGGTCCTAACGACGTTCCCGTATTCACCCCGGCCCAAACGGGAATATGGCGAAATGCGGGCATTCGGCGAGGTGCCGCCCTCACCCCGCCCGCGCACCGGTCGTCTGCTGTACCAGGTCGGTCCAGCGGTCCGCCAGCGAGGCCAGCAGGAACCAGGCGGCGTGCACCCGCTCGTCGCTCACGTCGTCGACGCTGCGCAGCAGGTGGGCGGCGCGCACCTGGGCGGCGGCCATGGCGTCGACGGCGGCGCCGAGCGATTGCGCGCGCGGGCGGGCGACCGTGTGCGCGGCCACCCAGTCGTCGATGTATGCGACGAGTTCGCCACGGCGGCCGTCGATTTCGGATGCGCGCAGCGGATCGGCGCGGCGGCCCAGGTGGAGTTCGGCCAGAGCACGCGCGCTGCGGGTGACCGGATGGTCGCCGGGCGCGTCGCCGATGTGACCCAGGAATGCGGACAGCAGCTCGTGCCAGTCGGGCAGGACGGGGGCGGGGCCGTCGGATCGCCCTCGCGCCGCACCGCGATGCCGGGCGGCGGCCCGCTCGACGGCGCGCGCGACCACGGGACCGGCGGACGGCCGATCCATGCCGTCCGGTTGCGGTACGTACATCTGTACCTCCAAGCGGCGAGCGGAGCGCACCCGGCGCCGCACGCGGACGCCGGACCGCGAGCCCGGCGCGGCAAGGGCGGACCGCACCGGATCCGGCGCGCCGCTCTCTGCGAAGGGGACATCTCCATGCGGCGCCGGGTGCACTGTCCAGCATGCGTGATTCGCCCGGCCCTGCCACTGCCCTTTCGGTGGCCCTGCGGTGACCATCGGCCGAGATCACGGCAGTAGTAGCGCCTGGGCGACGAGTGTGGCGTACAGCGTAAGGACGAAGATCACCGCGGGGGCTGATGGATACCGTTCCCGAGGCGGCGTGGCGCCGCGGCGCGAGGACTGCGCCACGTCGAGTCGATCCGTCGCATCGGCCGGCCCGCCGATGTCGGGCGGACGGGATGTCGGGCGTTGCGAAAGACCGTTCCACACGAATCCGGCGGCCGCCGCCAGTGGAAATATCAGCAGCGCCAACGGGATCCACGCCAGGAAGGCACGCGGCATCGGATAATCCCACGGCCGCACCAGCAGCAGCTCACCCCCGACAGCCACCACGGCCCACAGCACCGCCGACACCGCACTCCCGGTGGCGCCCAGTACATTCGAATAGAACATCTCCCCCGGGCGTGGCTCGCGCACCGTCTTGCGGGCGAATTCGAACTGGAGAAAGGCCCCGGCGAAGACCACCGCGACCGCCGCTGCCGCCCAGCCGGATTCGACCTGACCGGTGTCGATCGCCGAGACCACGAGGTAGCCCATGATGATCAGTTGCACCGGATAGGTGACCGCCAGATTGACCAGGATCGCCTCGCGCACCGTCGCCGACAGCCGCTCCACTCCCCACAGCGCCAGGCCGTAACCCAGTGCGGCGGCGATCATTACGGCTGATCGCACCGACAGCGCCAGCGATCCGGCGATGGCCGCGACCGCGATCAGTCCCATACCGGCCCGCAACTCCCCCGCGCTCACCGCGCCGGTCACCAGCGGCCGGTCCGGGTGATGCTCGCGGTCGTAGTCGAGATCCTTCTGCTCGTCCACCATCCGCAGGTACAGCAGCACGATCGCCACCACCGCGCCGCGCACCACGGTCGCGCCGCCCGGCCGCCACGGCGCCGCCGGATCCGACACCAGCGCGGCCGTGCCCTCCACGGCCAGAGTGAACAACACAGCGTACAGCAGGTAGTGCGGCTCGTATCGGGCCCGGGTGAACCGCGCCAGACGGCCTATCGTCGCCACGGCGCCCCGGCCGAGGCCCGTGTCCTCACTCATATACCGCCGCGTCCGGCCGGTCCCGCGCACGAGTCCTCCTCCCGGCCCGCGAACTCGAGGTCGATGCTCGCGGCGACGGCGCCGCTCTGCCGGATGACGCAGCGGATGGTCGGCGGCGCCGATGCCACGATCTCCGCGATACATTCGGCCGCCCGGTCCAGCTCCACGAACCGGTCGAAAGTGCTCGCGACGCGGCGCAATCGGGGTGGACGCGGCATCAGCACGGCCGAGGCCGTCTGCCGGGCGGCCTCGATGAGCAGACTCCCGGGCACGTGGTCGAGCGGATGATCGAACAGGAACGGGTGCGCCGTGTCCGCGACCAGGGCCGCGGCGGCGGCCGCACCCCGGCGCCGGACCGGCCCGATCACGACGTTGCGCCGATTCTCCCGCGCCACCGCCGCCGGTGCCGCGCGCTCGGTGTGCACGGGTGCGCCGTGAAAAGGCCCCAGGCCCAGGCTTTTCCGTGACTCGGCGCGCAGCCGATCCCATCCGCGCGGGGGAACCCAGGTGAAGGAGCCGTCGACGGTCATCATCGGCACGCCGCCGCGGTCGATCTCGAGCACCATGTCCAGTCCGCACACCGCACCCGCGCGCCTGTGCCGCCGCGTGATGTAGACGGTCATGATCAGATCGGTCGGGGCCCGCCCGATCGACCAGGCGGCGCTGTCGTCGGCGGCGCCGTTGAAGGTGCGCACGATGAACGCCATATCCGATGGCACGCCGAAGTATTCGTGCGTGAGCGCGATCGCGGCCTGCCGTGCCGCCTCCATCACCAGCAGCGGGTCATGGTGGGAGGCAAGAGGTTCGGCGTGATCGCCATAGTAGGCGTGCATGCGCGGCAGCTGGGCACCGGCCACGTATTCGTCCGGCGACACGGCGTGCAGCGAGGTGACGAAGACCTCCGACACCGCGCAGCGGTGCGCCAGCAGCCGGGAGATGGTGCGGTCGTGGCTCACGGCCCGCGCCGTCGCGGTATCCGTCGTCATGATCGATCCTCCAACCAATCGTGCGCGCCGACCGGCGGCAGCGTCTGCGGTCCGGTGCCGGTGCGCATGGGCAGCACCTGGGAGCCGAGTACGATCACCGACCACGCGTCCATGGCCCGATCCGCCGCCCAGGCCCGGCGCAGCAGCCGCGCGCAGTCCTCGTCGGACGACGGGTCGAATCCGGCGGGCGCGCCACCGAGGTCGACCAGGATGCGGTCGAGTGCGCCGCCGCGGTCGAAATCGCGGGCGGGCGTGTGGAAGTAGAGGTCGTCGGCCAGGGTCGCGGCCTGTTCCGAGCGGTCGATGCCGGTACACACCTGGGCCAGCACCCGTGAGCGGGTGCGCTCATCGAAATAGATCGCGAACTCGCGCAGGACATCCGCCGGGTCGTCGGGCGAATGCACGAGATTCAGCAGGTAGCTGTCGTGGCCGAGCAGGTGGCGCAGCTCGCCGGGGCGGCGCTTGCGCGGGTCGGTGGCGCCCTTCGCCGCGGTCAGCCGCACCGGGGTCGGCAGCTCGCGCACGGGGCCGGAGACCACGAGCACCAGCGCATCGGAGATCCCCGCCAGCAGATCGGCGAGGCGGCGGCGTTCCGGTGAGGCGATATTCCACGCGAAGTACCACAGCGCGCGCACCAAATGCCGGTCCGCGGTGAGCGTTCGGGCGCTGACCACTCGAAAGTCGTTGTCTCGCAGCCAGTTCAAGGTCGGCCGCACGGCCCGTGCCACGATCGCGTCGGGCTTCACCAGCACCATCGAGTGCTCGCACGCGAATTTCGCGGCATCCATCCCGATCTCGTCCAGCTGGGCCGCACATTCCTGCACATATGTATCGGCGGCGTAGGCATCCGCCTTCGCCGCCACCGGCGTCAACGGCGCCAGCAATTCCCGCAACCCGGCAGTCACAGCCACCCCTCCCGACGAGATGACTGTCCGGCCGTCGCTTCGTTGTCGGTTTGCGACGCGAGTACCTCCTCGATGGAGGGCAGTGGGGTGCCCAGGTAGCCGGACTCGAGGCAGAAGTCCAGCAGTGTGCGCAGGTAGTCCTTGCCGGTGGTGGGGGACGGGCGGCCCAGCAGCGCATCGGTATTCGTCGTATCGAAGCGCAGGCGGCGGGTGAAATAGCTGGTGTAGAGCGATCCGATGCGCAGGTAGTACTCGCGTTCGATCGGATCCAGGTCGTCCACCGCGAACGAGGCCGCGGGGACGAACGTCGCCACGTGGAACGACGGGTATTCGGCGAGAACGTCGGAAACCTCACGCAGCGACAGGGTGTCGCGGCCGACGGCGTGAAAGGTGCGCCCGTGGGCCGAGTCGATATCGCCGACCACGGCCGCGATGACATCGGCGACATGATCGACCGGCGCAGGCGACAGCGTGGCGTCGTACCGGCCCGGCAGCGATCGCAGCTTGCCCTCCACGATCAGCTTCACGACCGTGTACAGATTCTTGTAGTCGCGGATGGCGCCGGTACCGGTGGCACCGGTGACGATGCCGGGGCGGACGATCGCCCACCGCAGGCCCGGCGTGCCCCGCACCAGCCGTTCGGCGCGAAACTTGCTGTCCTCGTACCCATTTCCGAATTCCTGCCCGGCGTCCAGCTCGGATTCGGTCACCGTCCCGCCGCGCATGCCGCAGACGTAGGCGGTGCTCACGTGCACCAGCGGCACGTCCCAGCGCAGGGCCAGGTCGATGGCGTGCGCGGTACCGCGCACATTGAGTTCCTCGTACTCCTCGGCGGTGGCGTCGAATGCGGTGGTGGCCGCCGCGTGCACGACCACCCCCACCCGCCCCGCCAGCTCGGATTCGGCCCGCGCGGGCAGCCCGAAGCGCGGGCGGCGGACGTTGCCGGTCACCGATACGGCGGTGTCGACGACACCGCCGCAGTTCCGCAGGATCCGCGAATTGCGGTGCAGCACAGTGGTCACCGGCGTTCCGGCGGCGACCAGCCGGGCGGCCACCTCGGCCCCGACCAGCCCGCTGGCGCCGCTGACGAGCACCTCGCACCGCCCGGTCACGACAGCGTCTCCTCGATCAGGGCCACGACGTCGCCGACCCGCCGGACGCCGGTGAGTTGTTCGGGCCGGTAGCGCGGCAGCGCGAAGGCGCGCTCCAGCACCACGGTCAGTTCCATCAGGCGCAGCGAGTCGAATCCGAGGTGCTCGACGAGGCGGCGATCGTCCGCGCCCGCACGGGGTTCGGGAGCCATCGCCTCGATCAACAGCCGAACACGGTGCGCCACACCGTCGTTCACGGTGGTCATCACGGACCTCCTTTCCGCAGATGCGGTTGCCTGCCGCCGGAGGTCAGCAGGTCGCGGGCCTCGTCCAGCGGCAGATCGGTATCCAGGTAGCCGGCGACGCGCAGCCAGTCGTAGCTGATGTCCAGGGTGCGCCGCCACTGCTCCCGCGAGTCGAAGGAGGCCGGGAAGTCGTCGCCGCCGACGTGGGCGCGCACCCTGGTCACGAGATCGTCGAGCCGAGCCAGCTCGGCCAGGGGGTCGTCACCGGCCGCGAGCGTCTGCGAAAAGTCTACGCGCCCCGCCGCTGCCACCGATTCCGCCCGCTCGACGGTCGGCTCCGGCAGCAGCCGGGCCAGCGTGCGAACCGGGGCGACATCGGCCGGGAGTGGATGAATACCGTACGCCGACAACAGCATTCGCACGCACATGGCCACCAGTCGATGGGCCGCGATATCGGCGACCGCGCCCTGGCCGCTCCTCACGGCCCCGACCAGGTCCTCCCGCGCGTTCTCCAGCACCACATTCGACCACACCAGATCGAGCGCGCAGCCGATGAACCGCGAGGCGGGCAGCGGGGACAGCGTCGCGACGGGCTCGGCGCCGTCCGGGCCGGACGCCCGTGCCGCCCCCGACAGCCCGAGCGCGGGTGCTGCCCGTCCCGGCACAGGGGTGTAGGGCCGCAGCGGTTTGCACATCGCCAGCGCCGGGGCGATCTCCCCGCCACCGCGCCACCGCAGCCCCACGAGTCCGAGCCGCACGAATTCGGCCAGCTCGCCCCCGATATCGTTGTGCCCCAGCAATTCCGCCACCGACCGCCGCAGCACCACCGACCGCCAGGCACGCCCACCACGCTCCGACAGCACGAACACGTCGCTGTCGCCCCGAATCACATGCACGCGTCCCCCGATGCCCCACGTGGTCACACCCGGCATCCGGGTGACCACCACCCGATCGGGATCGTCGGACACCTCCGTAACACCGAATTCCGCTGCCAGCGCGAGTATCTCGGGACAACCCGCCGACCGACCCAACGCTCGATACCGCCCGATCAACCCCCGCCCGGACCCGCCCGCATCAGCCACGCTCCGCCCCACCCTCGACACCGCCGCACGCGAGCTGTCACCCGGCCCCTCCGCCCTCCCGGCAGCTCCTGCCCCATACACCTGCCCGCGCTCGGCTACCCGGTCGTACGCCGCAGCGGATCCGGTTGCCACGCCCCGGGAGCTGGGCGCACCTGCGACCACGCCGTCCGCTCGGGTCGCATCCGCCGGTTCTCGGCCGTCCGCGGTACCGGACAGCGCATCCACGCCGGACTGCTCTCCCCCAGCCGCCGTCGCTGCGGGCGGGGCCGCTGGCGGCGCCGGGCGTGCGCGAGAGTTGCTCTCCCCCGGCGGGACGCTCCCGGCCGCAGCGCCCGCGTCGATCCGGTCCAATTGCTCCGGTAGCCACTTGGTTTCGAGGTAGGTCTCGCCGCGGCGGGCCGCCCATGCCTTCACCGCTTGCAGCAGGCCGTCACGGGACCATGCGGTGGCCTCCTCCCGCTCGCCCATGGCGTGCAGCGCCACCGCGTAGCGCAGGGCCTGCCGGGCGCGCTCGGACCACCATTCGTCGACTATCCGCGCGAATTCGGAATACGAGAGCAGCGAGCGCAATTCGGTGAGGTCGGGGCCGGGGCGCAGTACGGTGGCCCACAGGAAGCGCTGGCAACGGTTGAGGACGTCCTCGTCCAGCGCCGCGGGGCGCTCGGCCCGCGCCACCCGCTCGAGCTGGCCGCGCAGCTGCCCCACCGATCGGGTCCGCACCTCCACCCGACGCCCGTCGAGGAACAGCACGGTGGGCAGCGTCGGCAGGTCCGCGGCGCCGGGGGCGACGGCCAGGAAGTCGACGTCCGAGGCCGCGTTGCCGAATCCCTCCGCGAGCGAGCCCTCGAGCAGCATCGCCGAATTCTCCGCCACCGCAACCTGGTTCAGTGCCCGGTCGAGCAGCTGTTGTGCGGCTTCCACAGGCAGCACCGGCGCCGGTTGGGCGCGGTCACCCATCGGGCCGGGGGACGGCGGGTCCGCCCCGGCGTCGTCATGGACCTCGGCACCGCGCAGTGCCCCGTCGCGGAACAGCTGCCACATATGCCTGCGGCGGGGTTTGCCGCTCGAGGTGCGTCGGATGAATCCCCGCGGACCGGTGACGATCGTAGCGGTCTGCGCCGGTCCCAGCGCACCGCGAACGATGCTGCGGGCCTGTGCGATCCACGGACCGGGCGCCGTCTCGGCGAACAGCGCGACGCCCTGCGACCCGCCGTCGGTGAGTGCGACGGCAGCCAGCTTGCCCTTGGTGATGCCGGTTTCGCGGGCCACCCGCGACTCGATGTCCTCCATGAACACCGACCGGCCCCGCACCTTCAGGCTCGAGCCCATCCGGCCGAGCACGAAAACCTCTCCGCGATAGCGGAATCCGGCGTCACCGGTGCGCAGCAGGCCGTCCTCGATCCGGGTGCCGCCGTCCGCCGTGCGGGTGTAGCCCAGGGCCACCGAGTCGCCGGTCACCACCATCTCGCCGAGGGTCCCGTCCGGCAGCTCCCGGCCGTCCTCGTCGACGACCCGGACCATGGATTCCGTGGTCGAATACCCCAGCCCGGTGATCCAGCCCGGCCCCGTCACCCATCGTCCGTCGTCCAGGGCGGCCTCTGCCACCACCCGGATCGGCTGCCCGAAGCGCAGACTCGCGCCGTCCAGCCGCAGCGCGGTGAGCGGACGGTTACGGGCGGAGGAGGTCACCATCAGCGTCGCCTCCGCCAGGCCGTAGGCGAGGGTGAACGCCCGCGCCGAAAAGCCCTGGGGTCCCGCCAGTTCCGCGAAGGACGACAGATCCGCGACCTCGACCGGCTCGGAGCCCACCGCCAGCGTCCGCCACCCGGACAGGTCCAGCTCGGCGATCTGCTCGGGCGAAACCCGGTGCGCCACATAGCCGAGCGCGAACGACGGCGACGGCGAATGCTGGGCGTGGGTCATCGCCCGCAGCCACCGCACCGGATCGCGAACGAACTGGTCGGGGCGCATCAGATACAGATCCCCCTGGTTGGTGACGGTGGTGAACAACGCCCCCACCAGCCCCATGTCGTGATACAGCGGCAGCCACGACGCCATCGCCTCCCCGGCCCGCCAGTCGACCAGCCGGGTGATCATCGCGATGTTGTCGGCGAGGTTGCGCCACGACACCCGCACACCGCGCGGCGTACCGGTGGACCCGGAGGTGAACTGCACCAGCGCGCAGTCGGCCGGGGCACCGAACCGCCGCTCCGCCACCGGTTCCGGCTCCCCGATCAGCAGCGGTTCGTCGGCGTGCCCGGCATCCGACATCGCCTGCCGCACCAGCGCTTCCAGCTCGGCGGAGGTCACCACCACGCGCGGCTCCGCCTGCCGCAGGATCTCCGCGACGTGCGAGATGTACTGCGCCGGATCGCCGAACGTCGGCGGCGCGACCGGCGTGAACACCCCGCCACAGGCCCACACGGCGTAAAACGCCGCCACACAGGGGAATCCGGTCGGCATGATCACGCAGGCACCGGCGCCGCCGACCAGGCCCGCACCGCGCAGCCGCGCCGCGACCGCCCAGGCCAGCTCCGCCACTTCCCGGTAGGACCGGAATTCCCACCCGTCGTCCTCATCGGCCAGATGGATGCCGGTGTCCTCGGCGGGATCGGCCAGCCAGCCCCGCACCCGCGCGATATCGTCGTCAGCCCGCATGGGAACCGTCTCCTTCGCTCAGCACGGTGAGGGTTCCACCGGTGCCGTCGACTCGAACCCGCATCCCGGTGCGAATTCTGGTGGTGGCGTCGGGCACCTGCACGACCGTCGGCACGCCGAGTTCGCGCGCGACGATCGCGACGTGGGTCAGCGGGCTGCCGCGCTCGATCACCAGCGCCGCGGCCGACGGCAGCGCGGCCACCCAGCCCGGATCGGTGCGATAGGTGACCAGCACCCCGCCCGCGACGTCGCGCGGCTGGTCGACCACGACGGCCCGGCCGGTGGCGACCCCGGGCCCCGACGGCGTGCCGGTCAGCACCGCTCCGGCCGTCGCGGCGGGCAGGTCGGTGCTCGGCACCCAGCCCTGTGCGGCCAGTTCGGCGCGCCCGAACCCCGGACCGCGGGTGACGAAGCGCGCGGGCGCGACCAGCCGGGAATCACCGGCCCGCTGCTGCTTTCGGGCCGCGACCGCCCGGCGCAGCGGCGTGGTGTCCGCGCCCTCGTAGCACCCGCGCAACTCCCGCACGGTCAGGTGGAAGACGTCGGCGAATTCGTCGATGATCCCGCGCTCGGCCAGATCCCGGCCCATCACCCGGATCATCCGCTTCACCATGCCGAATGCGCGGGTGCGGCAGAATCGCAGCCGCTCCCGGTGCGCGGCGCAGCGGCCGACCTTGCGGCGCAGCCGCTCGTACAGTGCGCGGCGCATCCCGTGCAGGTGCTCGGCCAGGTAGGCGTCCGCCTCGTCGCCGCGACGCGACCGCTCCCGGGGCAGCGCGCCGCGCAGCAGCACGAACAGGCTCGCCGGATCCTCGCGCAGATCCGGCGTCTCCAGCTTCAGCTCGTCGATGCTGCGGTAGCCGTACCGGTCCACGTAATCGTCTACGCGCGTGAGGAATTCGGTGTGACCGGCGGCCCGCAGCTCGGCACGGATGCGCTCGGGTGGCACCTTCTCCACGATCGCGCGCAGCCGCGGATCCGCCCGCACCACCTCGGCCATGGCCGCCATCGCCCGCGCCGGTTCGGCCGATTCCACCTCGTCCCCGGGGCTCGCGGCGGCATAGAGGAACCATTCGGGCGCGTTGGGTAGCAGCAGCCTGGTCAGCATGTACAGCGCACCGGTGAGCGTCAGCAGGATGGCGTCGAGCACCATCAGCGGACCCCAGCGCTCGACCAGCTCCCGGTCCAGTTCGCGGTAGCGGGCGTAGGCCTGCGCACCGGTCAGCCGGGCGTCGTCGACGGCGTCGAATCCGTCGTAGACGCGGTAGAACTCGGCCAGGAACCGCTCCATCATGGCGTCGATACCCGCTATGCGCCGCAGATAGGTCACCGTGGTCACGGTGCGCGACCACAGGCGCGCCGCCGGATTGGCAAAGGTGAAGGGCCGCAGCGTTTTCGCGATCTCGCCGGGCAGCGGCTCGGCGACCCCGAGTGCCGCCTCCAGCACCCGGCGGTTGAGCGGATAGCCGGGCGCGATCCCCACCATCCGGTACCAGTGCAGCAGGTTGTAGTACACCCGGCCGTGAAAGCTGCCCAGCAGCACGCCCGTCCAGGCATCGGTCTGGCGCAACTGCCGCGGCGGCACTCGCAGCGACTGCGCGTAACCGCGGTAGACCCGGCCGTAGATATCGGCGGCGGTGGTGAAGGTCAGGGGCGAGGTGAGTCCGTTGAAGCTCTCGATGATGTTGGAGTTGTCCCAGATTCGCAGCTCACCGGGGTCGAGACGCTCACCGGCGCCGCGCAGGCGCGCGCCCACCGCGGTGGTGATCGGCCGCGCCTGCAGCACCCACAGGCCCTGCTCGTCGATCGCCCACTCGATGTCCTGCGGTGCGCCGAATACGGTTTCGACCCGGCGGCCCAGCTCGACCAGCTCCGCCACCTCGGCCTCCGACAGCACCGCCCGCGCGCCCTGTTCGGCGGCCACCGGCACCGCCACGCAGCCGTTGTCGCCGTCGGGCCGGTACGCCACCGCCTTCTCGCCGCGCACGGACTCCAGCACGGTTCCCGAAACCTTGTCCACCACAAGCGAATCCGCATCCACCGCGCCGGACACCAGGCCCTCGCCCAGGCCGTAGACGGCGCCGATCGCGAGTTCGTCCGGGGCGCCGGTCATCGGATCGGCCGTGAACAGCACGCCCGCGGCCCGCGCCGCGACCAGCCGCTGCACCACCACCGCGGGCACGGCGGGCAGGGGCAGGCCGTGCGCGAAGGCGTAGCGGATCACCCGCTCCGAACATGCCGACGCCCAGCACCGCAGAACCGCGGCACCGACCGCCTCGGCACCCCTGCGGTTCAGCAGCGAATCGAACTGGCCCGCAAACGAATACGCCGCGCCGTCCTCCACCGCGGCCGAGGAGCGGACCGCCACCGCCACATCGCCGAGCCGTGCACAGGCGTCGCGGACGCGGTCGGCGACCTCCGGCGGCAGCGGTGTCGCGACGAGCCGCGCGCGCAGCGCGGCACCGCGCGCCAGGGCCTGCTCCAGGTCGGCCGAGGCGGTGAATTCCGCTGCGGCAGAGACGACTTCGGGGTCCAGCCGGTCGAACAGCGCCGATTCCAGCGTGACCCACTCCGGCACCCGCAGGCCCGCGCGCCGCAGCCGCCACAGTCCGCGCGCCTTACCGCCGGAGGCGTCGGCATCCTCGGTATCCGGATCCAGTACGCGCACCGCACCCTCCCGTCGCTGGCACGGATGCCGCCTGCGCGGCGGTTGCGCCGCGGGGTCTGCCACGGTGTATCTGAAACGTTCAACTTTCGGACGTCCCTCGGCGGGGCAGCCCGGAATGCTCCTGGTGCGCAGGCGGTCACCACGGTGTTGTTCGGATATATCGAGTGTCATCCAGAGGCGTTAACGTGCGCACCTCCCGGATCGAGGATTTCGGATCGTCTGGCCGCTCGCCCGGCGCCCCGCTACGCTACGGGGGGCCTGACGATCGGTGAAGGGTGTTAGTCGGCGTGAGTTGGTCTTTCACACCGGACGAGTTCGCACACATCTGGCGGGAGACCGACCTGGATCGCCACCCGTTCCCGCTCCGCATTCTCGAGACTCCCCGCACCGAGGACGAGGCCACCGCCCTGCGACGCACCCTGGAGGCGCGCCTGCCCCTGCGCTCGGATCCCGATCTGTCCGCCTGCCTGCGAATTCTGGCCGAGCCGCACACCCGGGTCGTCGCGATCGGCGGTCGGCACACCCCCGGCAGCGAGATCCGCGCGCTGGGCGCCGCCGTCTTCGACCATGCCGTGCTCGCCGTCCAGGATCCGGGTGGCTGCCCGGGATTCGGCGGTCGCGTGCACATCTCGATCGGCCACAGCGCCAAGCTCGGGGCGCGGATCGCGGCGCTGCTGCCCGAGGCGCCGCCCGGCCGCGAACCCGCCCGCACCGCCGCGACCGCCGCCGTGCGCGACGAGGAAACCGTGGTCACCACCCAGCCACCGGTCCCGCGCATCCGCCGCCTGCTGCTCAAACCGCACACCGCCGAGGGGCATATCCGCATCGAATCGCGCCTGGACCGCGACGATCCGCCGACCCCGGTCTACTACACCTGGATCGATGTCGCCGACGACGGCCGCTACCTGATCCGCGCGGGTGAGGAGGTGCATGTGGTCCCCGCATCCGCCCAGCAGATCGCCCTGCACCTACAGAAGCGCATACCCCGGTGAGGGCCCGCTCGTGCTGACCTGAAACCGGCCAACCGATTAGGCTGAGTCACGACCGACCGATCCATAGGGGGTGCGCATGACGATCGAGGCGAGTCAGGCCGACATCGCCAGATTTCTGCAGGCGGCGCAGAGCGGCACCGTCCGATTCGATCCGGACGCGGCGCGGCGCTGCGCCGAGCTCTACGACCAGCAGATCGAGCGACTGCGCCACCTGCAGCAACGTCTGGAATCGGCCTCCGAGCTGCACGGCTTCGGCGGGTTCTTCTCCGCGCAGCAACTGCAGGCCGGATTCGCCCGCAAGGCCCGCGATACCGTCACGCTGCTCGACCAGCACATCGCCGCCTCCTACCGGATGAAGGAGGGCTTCCTGACCAGCGCCGGATTACACGACGAGGCCGAGGCCGCCCACTCCGCCGCGCTGCGCGCGCTCTCGTCGAGGACGCCGCGATGACGGCGGAGTTCCGGTACGGCCCGCGGTCGCGCGACACCGACCCGGAATACATCAGCGCGATGGAACATTTCGAGTCGATGCCACACGAGCAGATCCACGCCGGTACCCAGCAGATCGATGCCGGGGAGATCCTGCAGGCGTCGCTGGCGTGGCTGGAGGCCGCGGGCACCCTCACCACCTCCATGCCGCTCACCCGCGGCAACGTGGACCGGGCGATCGACGCCGCCGACTGGGAGGGCGCCGCCGCCGAGGCCGCCGCCGCGAGCAGCCGCGCCCTGGCCGAATCGGTCGAGGAGCTCGCCGCGGTCATGGGCGAGGTGGGGGCGCGGCTGGGTGCGCTGGCGGCGGCGGCCGAGGCGGTCAAGCTGGCCGTCGTGGCACCCGGCGACTCCGGCCCGATCGGCGCGATCGCCCGCGTGCTGGAGTCCGCCCGCGTCATCGACGCGCAGGTGGCTCAGGAGGCGCTGCGCCAGGAGGCCCTGCTGGCGATGAACATGATCTACAAGCCCGCCTACTCGGTCGCAGGCACCGGCGTCCCCGCCCTGCCCGCGCCCCCACCGCTACCCGGCACCCCCGGATCGCCGTATCCCGCTCCCCCGCAATCGGTTCCGCCGCCCGGCAACAGTCCGGACCGGCCACAAGACTCCACTCCGGACCAGCCGCCCACGCCCCCGGCTCCCGGGCAGCCCACACCCCCGGACCAGCCACCCGCAACCCCGTCCCCCGGACGACCCACACCTCCAGATCAGCCACCCGCAACCCCGGCTCCCGGGCAGCCCCCCCCCCCGGCCCCGCCGCCGACAACACCAGGGCCACCCCCCACGCCATCTGCCCCCCCGCCACCCCACACACCGCCA
>NZ_JARWQD010000144.1 GCF_029869545.1 Nocardia wallacei
GTGTGCGGGGACAACGAGGGCCGTTTCCTCGGCGGGCTGTTCGCCGTGCTCGCCCTCACCGAGGCCGAGTTGACCGGTAACGACCGGCATTTCATCCTCTCCCCGACCAACACCCGCAGTACCCCGGGTGAGACGGCGACGGCCGCCCCTGCGGGGGGCGGCCTTCGTAGAGACCTATGCGTCGAGTTCGGCGAGGATTTCGTCGGAGACGTCGACGTTGGTGTACACGTTCTGCACGTCGTCGCTGTCCTCCAGGGCGTCGACGAGCTTGAAGACCTTGCGGGCGCCGTCGGCGTCGACCGCGACGGTGGTCGAGGGCTGGAAGCCGGAGTCGGCGGACTCGTAGTCGATCCCGGCGGACTGCAGCGCGGTGCGCACCGCCACCAGATCCCCGGGCTCGCTGATGATCTCGAACGACTCGCCGAGATCGTTGACCTCCTCGGCGCCGGCGTCGAGCACGGCGGCCAGCACGTCGTCCTCGGACAGACCGTTCTTCTCGAGGATGACCACGCCCTTGCGGCTGAACAGGTAGGACACCGATCCCGGATCGGCCATGTTCCCGCCGTTGCGCGTCATCGCGACGCGGACCTCGCCCGCGGCCCGGTTGCGGTTGTCGGTGAGACATTCGACCAGCACCGCGACGCCGTTGGGGCCGTAGCCCTCGTACATGATGGTCTGCCAGTCGGCACCACCGGCCTCTTCGCCGCCGCCGCGCTTGCGGGCCCGCTCGATGTTGTCCAGCGGCACCGAGTTCTTCTTCGCCTTGGTGATGGCGTCGAACAGCGTCGGATTGCCCTCGGGGTCACCACCGCCGGTCCGGGCCGCCACCTCGATGTTCTTGATCAGCTTCGCGAACAGTTTGCCGCGCTTGGCATCGAGGGCGGCTTTCTTGTGCTTGGTGGTGGCCCATTTGGAGTGGCCGCTCATTCCCTACTTCCTTCAGGTCGATGTGCTCGGGTCGAGGCAGTAAAACCGCATCAGTCTACTGCCCTGCCCTCCTGTCTCAACTGGACGGTTGCGGCGTCTGTGCGCCACGCGGGCCGGTCACACGGTCGCGCGCTCCCGCACGGAGTCGACGAACATCCGGTGCACCCGCAGATCGCCGGTCACCTCCGGATGGAAGGAGGTGGCCAGCACGCCGCCCTGACGCACCGCGACGACCCTGCCCCGCGCCGGACCAGACGGTACCTGCGCCAGCACCTCGACGCCGTCGCCGACACGCTCGACCCACGGGGCGCGGATGAACACCGCGCGCACCGGGCCGTCGTCGAGCCCGGTGAAGTCCAGATCGGTCTCGAACGAGTCGACCTGCCGTCCGAAGGCGTTGCGCCGCACCGTCATATCGATGCCGGACAGCGACTGCGCATCGGGCCGGGTGTCGAGCACCTCGCGGGCCAGCAGGATCATCCCGGCGCAGGAGCCGAACGCGGGCATGCCCTCGCGCAGCCGCTGCCGCAGCGGCTCCAGCAGGCCGAACACCTCCAGCAGCTTGCTGATCGCGGTGGACTCGCCGCCGGGGAGCACGAGCGCGTCGACGGCGGCCAGCTCGGACTCGCGGCGCACGTTCACCGGATCGGCCCCGCAGGCCTCGAGCGCGTGGAAATGCTCGCGCACATCGCCCTGCAGCGCCAGCACGCCAATCGTCGGTCTCACGACTCGAGCATACGAGCCGGCGGCCGCGGCCCAGCTCGCGGCCGGGGCGGATGTGTGCCTGCTCACCCGTCCGTCAAGGTTCCGCAAGGAAACTGTTCGCTCGACCAGCCCGGAGGAACACTCGCGGTGTGAGCGAGCGCAGCGAGAGAACGATCGGCACAGCACCGTCGGTCACGGCGGAGCCGAACGCCAGCGAGGCGGAGCTGTGACCGAAGTACTGCCGAAACCTGAGCCCGCGGTCGCCCGTCCCGCGGCCCCGCGGCGCGGGCTCACCGTTTCCACCGGCCTGGCCGGATTGTCCCTCGACGCGATGGCGTCGGTGTCCTACGGGCCCGAGGCGATCGTGCTCGTGCTCGCCGCCGCGGGCAGTGCCGGACTCGGCATGACGCTGCCGGTGACCGCGGCGATCGTCGTATTGCTCGCCGTGCTCATCGCCTCCTACCGCCAGGTGATCGCCGCGTTCCCCGACGGCGGCGGCGCCTACGCGGTGGCCAGGAAGCATCTCGGGCACCGCACCGGCCTGGTGGCCGCGGCCTCGCTGATCGTGGACTACGTGCTCAATGTGGCGGTGTCGCTGGCCGCCGGAACCGCGGCACTGACCTCGGCGTTCCCGCAGCTGCTGCCGTACACGGTGTGGATCTGCCTGGCCGTGCTGGCCGGGGTCACGGCCTTGAACCTGGCCGGGATCCGAGAGAGCGCGCGGGCGTTCATGGCCCCGACCGTCGTGTTCGTGATCGGCATCCTGGTGGTGATCGTGGCCGGGTTGGTGCGGTCGGAACCGGCGCTCACCGAAACCGGGGCGGCCGTGGCGACCGACGCGCGCGGGATCGGAGTTCTGTTGCTGCTCAAGGCATTCTCCAGCGGGTGCGCCGCGCTGACCGGCGTCGAGGCGATCGCGAACGCCGTGCCCAGCTTCGAACGGCCGCGGGTGCGCCGGGCGCAGCGCGCCGAGGTGGCGCTGGGCGTGCTGCTGGGCGCGATGCTCCTCGGCCTGGCGACGCTGATCGGCAAGTTCTCCCTGCACCCGATCGAGGGCACCACGGTGCTGTCGCAACTGACCGAGGCCGCGCTCGGCCACGGAATCGGTTACTACGTCGTGCAATTCGCGACCGTGGCGCTGCTGGCGCTGGCCGCCAACACCTCCTACGGCGGACTGCCGACGCTGACCAAGATCCTGGCCGACGACAACTGCCTGCCGCACCGGTTCGCCGTCGCCACCCCGCGGCTGGTGTACCGCTACGGCGTTGTGGCGCTGGGCGTTTCGGCGGCGGTGCTGCTGATCGCCTCGGGCGGCAATATGAACGCGCTGGTGCCGCTGTTCGCGATCGGCGTCTTCGTCGGCTTCACCATCGCCCAGGTCGGCATGGTGGTGCACTGGCGCCGCAACGGTGGCGGCGGGTGGCGATCGGCGCTCAACGGATTCGGCGCGCTGCTGACGTTCGTCGCGGCGATCGTGACCACCGCGATGAAATTCACCGAGGGTGCCTGGCTGATCGTGCTGGTGCTGCCGCTGCTCGTGCTGGTCATGGAACGGATCCGCCGCACCTACCGCAAGATCGACCACCGGCGCGGCACCGGCTGCGTGCCCGCGCGGCCGCAACCGACCGGCACCGTGATCGTGGTGCCGGTGTCGGAGGTGTCGGAGCTGAGCCGCGAGGCGCTGTCGGCGGCCCTGTCGCTGGGGCACGATGTGGTCGCGGTGCACGTCTGCCTGCCCGAGGAGAACACCACCGTGTTCACCAAGGCGTGGGAGGCATGGCATCCGGATGTGCCGCTGGAGATCATCGACGCCGGTGACTGCAAGGTCGGCGGGCCGGTGGCCCGCTACGTGCGCGACAACTTCGAGGGCCGGCGCAAGGTGGTGCTGATCGCGGAGGTGGACCCGCCGACCGGCTGGGACCGGCTGCTGCCGAGCCATCGCAGTGACGAGCTCGAGCGCCGGTTGCGGCGGCTGCCCGATACGGTGGTGTGCCACCTGCGCGTGCAGACGGCGTAACGGCGCCGGGGCGGGCCCACCGGCCCCGGTTTTCGGGACCTTCCTCCCACTGCCGCGCCACGCGCCCGCGGGCAATCTGGCTGAGGCAGCTACATTTCGATATGGAAGGACCGGCCGCCGCATGGCTCCTACCCTGCCCGACGCCGACACCCTCGAGGTCGCCCTCGGCATGGCGGTCCGTGCACCCTCGGTCCACAACACCCAGCCGTGGTTGTGGCGGGTCACCGGCGATCACATCGAACTGTGGGCCGATCCGGACCGGCACCTGCCGTGCACCGATCCGCAGCGGCGCGCACTGGTGGTGAGCTGCGGTGCGGCACTGCATCATCTGCGTGTGGCGCTGGCCGGGCTGGGGTGGGCGCCGGCGGTCACCCGGCTTCCCGATCCGCAGCGCCCCGACCTGCTGGCCGTGATCGAGACGGTACCGCGGCAGCCGACGGACGCCGATATCGAGATGACCGCCGCGATCCTGCTGCGCCAGAGCGATCGCCGCCGCTACGCGGACTGGCAGGTCCCGCCCGGGTACATCCGGACGGTATCGCGCAACGCCAACCGATTCGGCGCGGCGGTCCGGCACGTCCCCGGCGGCCTGCGGGCGCGACTGGCCGAATCCATGCGCCGCGCCTCGGACCGCCATGCCGAGGATCCCGACTACCTACGGGAGCTCGCCGCGTGGAGCGGTCGGCACGGCACACCCGACGGGGTTCCCGCCCGCAATACCCCACCGCCGCGGCTGGCGGACGAGATTCCGAGCCGGCTGTTCGCCGATCCGGTCCTGCACGACGCCAATGCCAGCACCGACGCGGCGGAATGGCTGGTGGTCTGCACCGCCGCCGACGGGCGACGGTTCCAGCTCTCGGCGGGCGAGGCGACCAGCGCGCTGCTGCTCACGGCGACCGACCTCGGCCTGTCCACCTGCATCCAGACCGAACCGCTCGGTATGCAGGACCTGCGGCACGAGATCCGGCGCTCGGTGCTGCACGATTGCGCGTTCGCGCAGACCATGGTGCGGATCGGCTGGGTCCCGGCCAACACTCCCCCGCTGCCCACCACGCCGCGCCGCGCCGTCGCCGACGTCCTCGACGCGGGCTGAGTTCACCCGTCGCGGGTGTGCACCAGTCCCATCCGGGCGGCGAGCACCGCCGCCTCGGTGCGGCCCTGCACGTCGAGCTTGCGCAGCACGCGCGATACGTAATTCTTGACCGTCTTCTCCGACAGGTACATGCGCTGCGCGATCTGGCGGTTGGTCATGCCGCGGCCCAGCAGTCCCAGCACGGTCCGCTCGCGGTCGGTGAGATCGGCGAGCGGGCCTCCGGCCCATTCGGCCTGCGCGCGCAGCGCGGCCATCACCGCGGCCGTGGCCCGGGAATCCAGCAGCGAATGTCCCGCCGCCACCTGCCGGACGGCCTCGAGCAGCTCCGGGCCGCGCACGTCCTTGACCAGGTAGCCGGACGCCCCGGCGAGTACCGCGCCGATCATCGACGGCTCGTCGGCGAAGGCGGTGAGCATCAGGCAGCGCACGCCGGGCACGGCGGCCAGCAGATCCCGGCACAGCTCGTCACCGCTACCGTCGGGCAATCGGACATCGAGCAGGACGACCTGCGGCCGGGCCGCCGGTACCCGGGCGCGGGCCTCGGCGCAGGTTCCCGCCTCTCCGACCAGCGTGAGATCGGTCGCCTCATCGATGAGATCGCGCAGACCGCGCCGAACGATTTCGTGATCGTCGACGATGAAGACGTCGACCATCGCAGCCTCCTCCCGTCGAGGGTCCACCGATCCCCGGATCCGCGGCAAACGGACAGCAGGAACCGGCATGGCGGCTATCGATCGGCTACCCTTCGCACCCGCTCCCAAACCGGGGCCGGTGTCAGGACTCCCGCAGCGTGCGGATGAGCCCTTCCTGCACCACGGCCGCGACCAGCTGACCCTCCTGGTTGAAGATCCGCCCGCCGGTCAGCGCGCGCCCGAATCCGGCCGAGGGCGAGGCCTGGTCGTAGAGCAGCCAGTCGTCGGCGCGGAACGGGCGCAGGAACCACATGGCGTGGTCGAGCGAGGCGTTCTGCGTCGGCTCGTCGGGGTGGATGACCTTCGACGAGCCCAGCAGCGTCATATCGCTCATATAGGCGAGCGTGCAGACGTGGAACAGCGGATCGTCGGGCAGCGGATGCCGGTAGCGGAACCACACCTGCTGCTGGGCGGCCAGGCCGGTCTTGCGGGCCACCTGCTCCTGCGGGATGGTGCGGATATCCCAGTGCTCCCATTCGCGCATGGCCCACAGGCGCTCGGGGCTCATGGAGGTGCGGGCGTCGGGAAGTTCGTGCGGCGGTGGGACTTTCGGCATCTCGTCCTGATGTTCCGGGCCCGCGTCGCCGACGTGGAACGACGCCGACATCGTGAAGATCGCCTCGCCGTTCTGGACACCGGTGACCCGGCGGGTGCAGAAGGACCGGCCGTCGCGAATGCGCTCGACCAGGAACACCGTGCGCTCCTGCGGGTTGCCCGGCCGCAGGAAATAGCCGTGCAGGGAGTGCACCTGGTAGTGCGGCTCCACCGTGCGCACCGCGGACACCAGCGCCTGCCCGGCAACCTGCCCGCCGAACGTGCGCGGCAGCTGGGTCTTCGTGGACGCGCCACGGAAGATGTCCCGCTCGAGCCGCTCGATCTCGAGGGCCTCTTCGATCGTCGCCATCAACCGTCCTTCCGGAATTGATCCAGCTCAGGTTAAACAATGGCGAACGGCGCACGGCTCGCGGCTCACCGCGACCTCGAATCAGCCGCCGGTGCGGGTGGCGTGGATTCCGGCGAGGATGACACGCAGACCGTGGTCGAATTCGGCGTCGAAGTCCGACGGGAACAGTCCGCCCAGCATGCGCGCGGTGCGCGGGTATCGGCCGGAATCCACGGTGCGCCGGATGTTCTCGGGCTCGTAGGGATTGCCGTCGGCGTATTCGGTGCCGGTGCGGGCCTGTTCCTCGATGACGAAGCCGACGGTGTAGTGCAGCAGGATCGGGAAGACCCGCTCGGCGTCGGCTGCCTCGAAGCCCGCGTCCTCGAGCGTTCGCAATGTCAGTTCCACTGTGCGGTACATGATTTCGTCGCTGACGTAGGTGCCCGCGAGCACCTTTCCCCCGTCCCGGTAGCGCAGCATCGCGTGCCGCAGCCGTCCCGCCAGCGCGATCACCCAGTCCTGCCAGTCCTCGCCCTGCCGCGGCGCCTCGACTCCGGTGACGGCGGAGACGAACACGGCCCGGGCCATCGCGTCGAGCAGCTCGCGCTTGTTCTTGACGTGCCAGTACAGCGCGGGGGCCTGCACATCCAGGGCGGTGGCCACCTTGCGCATCGTCAGTCCGTCCAGGCCGACCTCGTCCAGCAGTCCGAGCGCGGCCTCCGCGATCGCGGGCGTATCGAGCTTCACCGTCCACCTCCTTCGTGTCTGCACCGCCTTGACACCTTAACAACATTCTGCTGTCCTTAACATCGTTAAATTGCATAGAACGGTGTTAAGGGAGCGGACTATGGAATCGACGGACGTGGTGATCGCCGGTGGCGGCCCGACCGGGCTGATGCTGGCGTGTGAGCTGCGGCTCGCGGGGGTCGGCGTGGTCGTGGTGGACGGGCTCGCGGAGCGCACGGGCGAATCCCGGGCCGGGGGAATCCATGCCCGCACGATGGAGATCCTCGACCAGCGGGGGCTGCTGGATGGCCTACTGCCGCAGGGTCGTCCGCTGCAGGCCGGGCATTTCGCCGGGCTGCCACTGGATTTCGGCGACTTCTCCACCCGCCGCCCTTACGTGCTCGCCGTACTGCAATCGGTGATCGAGCGTGAATTGGACCGGCGCGCAACCGAACTGGGTGCGCCGGTGCACTGGGGCTCGCCTGTCATCGGCTTCCGGCAGGACGATGCGGGCGTGACGGTCGCCGTCGGCGGCGCGGGGAGCGGCCGTCGCATTCGCGCCTCGTATCTCGTCGGCTGCGACGGCGCGCGCAGTGCGGTGCGCAAGCTGTCCGGCATCGGGTTTCCCGGGACCGACATCACCATGTGCGGCATGCTCGCCGACGTCGAACTGGCCGATCCGCCCGCCGAACCGTTCTTCGCGCATCGGCGGGGTGCCGGTGACTTCTCGGCGGTGCAGTTCCAGCCCGGCTGGTACCGCCTGGTGGTGCAGCGGCACGACCTGGTCCCGGAACGGGGCACGGAGCTGACCTTCGACGATTTCCGCGCCCACTTCGCCGAGATCGCGGGCACCGACTTCGGCATGCACAGCCCGCGCTGGGTGTCGCACTACGGCGACGCCGCGCGCCAGGCGGACCGGTATCGCGACGGGCGGGTCTTCCTGGCCGGGGACGCCGCCCACATCCACTACCCGGCCGGTGGCCAGGGGCTGAACCTGGGTGTGCAGGACGCGGCAAACCTGGGCTGGAAGCTCGCGGCGGCCGTGCGCGGCGACGCCTGCGAGGGACTGCTGGACACCTACGAGAGTGAACGCCATCCCGTCGCGGCGCGCGTGCTGCACAACACCCGGGCGCAGACGTCGCTGTCCCGCTCCGGGCCGCATACCGACGCGCTGCGCGACATCATGAGCGATCTCATCGCGATGGACGTGGTGCGGCATCGGCTCGGCCTCATGATCACGGCGCTGGACATCCGCTACGACACCGCGGGCGATCATCCACTCGCCGGTCGGCGCGTCCCCGACGCGGACCTCGCCACCGCCGACGGCGACACCCGGGTCTGTGCGCTGCTGCGCACCGGCCGCCCGATCCTGCTGAGCCTCAACGGAACCCGGATCCCGGCGGTCCCGCAGTGGAGCGACCGCCTCGATATCGTCGCCGCCCGAACCCGCGACGATCATTGGTCGATCCCCGGCGTCGGCGAGATCGCGATTCCCGCCGCCGTCCTCATCCGCCCCGACGGTTACGCGGCCTGGGTGACGGCGGAGCCGGGGGCGGACGGACTGGCCGAGGCCCTCACCACCTGGGTCGGCCCGGCCTCCGATCCCGTGCCGGGCACGGGGGCGGCCTGACCTCAGTGCCGCGCCAGCCCGCTCAGGTCGGGGGCGGGTGGGCCGAGTATGCCTATCCGGGCATTCCGGGAGGACTTTCCGGTGCGGAGTGGCAGTGCCCTACCTCCTTGCCGGGGTCTGCGGCGGACCGTGCATCATGATCGGATGCCCGGGTTTGTGCCGATCACCGCCGAGGGGCTGGTGGACCTTGTCGCGGAGCGCGCCGTGCGGATGCCGGGACGGGCCGTCGTCGCGGTGGACGGAGCGGACGCGGCCGATCCCGTGGCCTTCGCGCGGTCGGTCGCCGAGCGGCTGCGGGCCCAGGGGCGTTCCTCGGATGTCGTGGGGCTGCACGACTACATCCGCCCGGCCTCGCTGCGCCTCGAATTCGGCCGCGACGAGATGACCTACCGCACAGCGTGGTTCGACTACGCGGGGCTCGAACGCGAAGTGCTGCAGGCGTTGCGGGAACGGGGGCGGTGGCTGCCCGCGCTGTGGGACGAGCGCACCGACCGATCCGCCCGCGCCGCAACCATATCCGCCGCACCCGACACCGTGCTGTTCGTGGCGGGCCCCATGCTGCTCGGCCGCGATCTCGGCTTCGACCTCTCGATCGAGCTGCGCATGTCGGAGGGCGCCCTGCGCCGCGCCAGCACTCCCACCGAAGCCTTCATCATCGATGCCCTACTGTCCCACCGCACCGACCACCCGGCCACCCCCGACATCCTCGTCGCCTGGGACCACCCCACCCGCCCAGCCGTCCACACCGAGTAGGCCCACCCGCAGTCCCTGCCCTTACCCCAGCGGCAGCCCGCGGCGGGCGTGGTCGTCGAGGATCGGGACCGGGGCGAGTTCGTCGAGGTGGTGGCCTGCGGCGAGGTGGTCGGTGAGGTCGTTGCCGTCGCGGGCCTGCACGATGCGGATACGGTGGACGCCGCCGCGGAGGGAATCGGCGACCTTGGCGGCGCGGCGGTAGCCCGGGGCATCGCGGTCGGCGAGGATCCAGATGCGGTGCGCGCCACGGAGCCACGCGGCATGGTCCGCGGTCCACGCGTGTGCGCCACCGGCATTCGTCGTGGCGGCGGCGCCGGTACGCAGTGCGCTCCGGACGTCCTGCTCACCTTCGCACAGGTAGATGTCCGCGCCCGCGGCGAGGGCACCCGCGACCTCCGGCAACCGATAGGGAATGTGCGCGAATCCACCACGCCGCCAGCCATTCTCGGTCATGCGCTCCTGCCAGAAATACTTGGCCCGGCCGTGCTCGTGCGGGGCGTGTACCCGATGCACGCGGCCCTCCGGACGGCCGTCGGGCCACCCGTACAGATACGTCGCGACTTCCCTGGACCGGCCGATCGCCCGTCCGAGGCCGGGCTTGTGCCTCGCCAGCGGCAGGCCCGCGGCCAGCAATGCCCGGTCGGCCAGGGCGAGTCCCGGCCGATCGACCCGCGTCGGGGCGCAGGGGATGCGGCCGGATGGCCGATCGAACAGATCACGTACCCGTAGCCCGAGGCGCTGGAGCACGGCCTCGTCGGAACAGCCCGCGAAACAGCGCACCACGGTCCGCCGCCGGTGCCGGTCGTACACCACCCCGAGCGACGGATTGTGGTGCCGCCCATCACCTTCGTGCACCGGACACAGATAGCGATACCAGACGCCGGACTTCTTCCCCGGCCCGCTCACCCGATCGAGAGCCCCGGTGATGATGTCGAAGGAGAGTGTGGTGTCCATGGTGCGCTCCTCTGAGCCCATCATCCCCCGCCACACCCACCGGCAACAGACAGTGATCCCGGCCGAAAGCATGGCGGGAAAGCGAAGCACGCCAGCTACTTCCTGGTGGGTGTGCTCAGGATCCCGCCTGGGTGGCGATTCCCGCACCGGCAGCGTGGAGGCGCTGTGCCAGTTCGCGGCAGCGCGGGACGAGGTCCGGCGGGTCGAGTATTTCGAAGGGGTGGCCCAGCAGCGTCATGTGCAGGAGGACGGCGTCGAGATTGTCTGCGCCGCTGCGTACTTCGCAGCTGTTGCCCTCACGCGGGTGGACGACGGCGGCCGAGGGCGGGATCTGGGCGCGCACGGTGTCCGCCGGGGCGTGCACGAGGAAGCTGGCCTGCCGGGAGTACACGCGGCTGGCTACGCCCTCCTGTACATACGGCGCCGCGTCGGGCGCCGGGCGCGGGCGGAAGCGCCAGGTGCGTGCGGTCACGGCGGTCATGCGGTCGACGCGGAAGCTGCGCCAGTCGTCGCGGTCGAGATCGTAGGCGAGCAGGTACCAGCGACGGTCGGAGACGACCAGGCGGTAGGGCTCGACCCGCCGCGGGCGCACCGCGCCGCCGGAGGGGTAGTCGAATCCGGCCTCGACCTCGTCGCGGCAGGCTCGCGCCAGCCTCATGAGCGGCTCCGGATCGACCGGCGTGCGCCCGCCACCGAAGGACTCCACCGAATCGGCCAGCGCCCGCACCTCGCGCCGCAGCCGCGCGGGCAGCACCCGGTCGAGTTTCGTCAGCGCGCGCAGGGCGGCATCGCCCGCGCCGGCGACCGCGCCGCCCGCCCCGACCAGCAACGCGACCGCGGTGGCGATCGCCTCCTCGTCGTCGAGCAGCAGCGGCGGCAGCTCCTGCCCCGCGCCCAGCCGATAGCCGCCGCCGACGCCCTGGCTGGCGTGCACCGGGTAGCCCAGCGTCCGCAGCCGCTCGACATCGCGCCGCACGGTACGCGGCGTGACGCCGAGCCGTTCGGCGAGTTCGGGGCCGGTCCAGACCCGCCGCTGCAGCAGCCCGAGCAGGGTGAGCACGCGCTCCGTCGTACCTCGCTCGTCGCCGATCGCCGCGTCCATGACCCCACCTTGCCAGAAATAGCGGACCGATTCTGTCCGCCTGTCGTGTCAGGGTGAAGCCGTCGGCCGGACAGACTTGCTACCCGTCCTCCGCGATCCACCAGCCGTCCCAGGTCCGCATGCCCGCGAACCACACACGAACGGAGCCACTCGATGAGCCGCGATATCCAGATCACCTTCGACGCCCACGACCCCGCAGCGCTGTCGACGTTCTGGCGCGAGGCCCTCGGCTACATCCACCCGGCCCCGCCCGGCGTCGACCTGCCCGCGGGCGCCGACCCCCTGGCCGCGTGGGACGAATTCCTCGCGCGGCTCGGCGTCCCCGAGGACCAGCGCAACACGAGGTCCGCCATCGAGGATCCGCGGGGACAGCGCCCCCGGCTGTTCTTCCAGCAGGTACCGGAGGACAAGATCGCCAAGAACCGCGTGCACCTCGACGTGCGCGCCGCCCCCGGGCTCCAGGGCGGCGAGCGGATGGCGGCCCTGGAGGCCGAATGCGACCGGCTCGTCGCCCTGGGCGCCAAGCGCCTGCACCGCCACGACCCCGAGCCACCACTGAGCTTCGGCCACATCGTCATGACCGACCCCGAGGGCAACGAGTTCTGCCTCGACTGACGCCTGGGCCGCTGGTGCGCACGGAATCGGCGGTGCCAGGCGGTGTCGAAGGTTGCCGCGTACCGGTCGGCGTAGTCACGGCCCGAGCGGGGGCGGCCGAAGACGATCCGCACTCGGCCCGGCCGCGGTCAGGGCCGCGCGATCGTCGGTTGCGGTGCTTGTAGGTCCAGGTGCGCCCAGTCCTGCACGTCGCGTTGTAGTTGGCGGTCGTGGGTGGCGATGACGACGGCCGCGGCGGTGGCGCGTAGTGCCTCGGTGAGTTCGTCGACCAGTGTGATGGACAGGTGGTTGGTGGGCTCGTCCAAGAGCAGGGCGTGGGGGCGAGAAGCCAAGGCGCAGGCCAGGTCCAGGCGGCGCTGCTGGCCCATCGACAGATCGCCGATCGGCTTGTTCACCTCGCGGGCCGACAGCAGGCCCAGCGTGGACAGGCCGACGATATCGCTGTCGGCGAGCAGTCCCGCCGTCACCAGCCGCGCCAGATACGCGTCGTAGACCTCCCGCGCCCGGCGCCGCAGCGATCGCCGGGATTCCTGCTCCAGCAGCTGAATTCGCGCCTTGCGGGCGCGATGCACCCGCCCGGTCGTCGGCTCCAGCGTCCCCGCGAGCACGTGCAGCAGGGTCGACTTGCCCGCGCCGTTGGCGCCCGTAATCACCAGGCGGTCACCGGAATCCAGCGCCAGGCCGACCGGGCGCGGAAGCCGTCCCGCGACCGTCACCTCCTCGGCCCGCACCAGCGTGACCCCGGAACGCGCCGGAAGTTCGGGCATGGTGAACCGCTGCGGCGGCGTCGGCGCGGTGATGCGGTGACGTTCCAGCTCGTCCTGGCGGCGATGGACGGCGCGCGCCAAAGACCCTGCGCGCGTGGCACGTTGGTGCTTGCCGGTGCCCTTGTCCGGACGCCAGCCCGTGACCAGGCGGTTCTGCGCCGAGGACAGATCGTTGGCCAGCCGCGTGCGCTCGGACTGCTGCTGTTTGTACTCCTCCTCCCAGCGTTCGCGTTCGGCACGGCGGCCGTCCCGGAATCCGGCATACCCGCCGCCGTAGACGCGCGGCCGACCGTCGCGGGTCGGATCCAGATCCAGGATCGTCTCCGCCACATCGATCAGCAGGGCTCGGTCGTGACTCACCACCACGACACCACCGGCGCAGGCCCGCAGCCGCGCGGTGAGGAATTCCAGTGCGGCACTGTCGAGATGGTTGGTCGGCTCGTCCAGCAGCAGGAAGTCGTCCCCGGCGGCCAGCAGCACCGCCAGGCGCACGCGATACCGCTGCCCCACCGACAGCGTGGCGAGCCGCCGATCCCGATCCGCCACGGCCCCGAGCCCTTCCAGGGCCACGTCGACGCGGCGATCGGCATCCCAGGCATCGAGCAGCTGCACGAGATCCAGTGCCTCGCTGTATTCCCGGTCGGCGCCGGGGCGTTCGTCGGTGAGGGCCGCGGTGGCCGCGTCGAGCCGGTCCATCGCCGCGCGGGCGGCGGCCAGATGCTCGTCGACGACGTCGCCGACGGTCCGGTCGTCGTGGTCGGGCATCTCCTGGGTCGCCAGCGCCAGCGTTCCTACCCGCTGCACGTGGCCCGAGTCGGGCGCCAGCTCCCCCGCGAGCACGTGCAGCAGCGTGGACTTGCCGCGCCCGTTCTCGCCGACGATGCCCCACCGCGAACCGGGCGACACGGTCATGTCCACACCGTCGAGCACGGTGCGCTCACCGCGCTGCACGCGCACGGCCGAACAGGTCAATTGCGCCCGCCCGCGGGCAGGCTGAATCCGGATGGTCATGAGACTTCCTCCGGGCACACGTCATCCGCGGTGCGGGAAAGGAGTGTGCCTAGGTCGATGAATGCGCGCGATCGCGCGACGGGACATCGAAAGAGGGGCCGTCAGCTATCCGTCGAGGCGGATGCGGGCCCGGAGCTCTCAGAGAAAGTACAGATGCACGAGTGCGAGGGTAACAAAGGCCGCCGAGCCGTGGCCACGGGATTTTCCGGTGGGCGTCGTCACAGGCCCGCCACCTGGCCGGTCGCGGGGAGTTAAGGGTCCGTTATGGCACCGGAAAGCAGAAAGGCGGATGCTCGTCGATGTCGCACCGCGCGACCTTTGCGGATGAGGGGAACGGATCGATGGGTGGGTGGCAGCTACCGGTATCGGACGAGCAGCGGATCCAGGACGCGACGGCGCCGGGCTGCGACGACGGCCCGGCGCGCACCATCCGCATGGTCGTCGACGCCGAGAACTGGCTGCGGCCGGTCGTCGTGTACGACGAGGCGGCCATCCTGCGGGCGTACGCCGCGGGCCTGGAGCAGCCGCGCTGAACGACCGTTCGCCGTCAGCAGAACACCGCGCGATCCTGTTCGGGGATCCAGCATTCGGCGACCAGGTCGCCGTTGTAGTTGTCGCGGAAGTAGCCGATCAGATGCGGCAGACCCGGATGGGTGTTGGCCGTGGACCACAGCAGCGCATGCGGATAGGCGGGGGTCGGGTCGACGATGGGCAGCCGCCGGATACCGGGATGCCACGGGTTGCGGAAATTGTCACCGCTGATGGTGACCAAGGTGTCGGAGGCGGCGATGAGGTCGAGCATGGCCGCCATGCCGTCGCCGCCCGCTCCCCGTCCCGGAGCCGGATCCAGTTCGGTTCGCGGCGTGGTATCTATTGTGACGCCGCAGAATTCGCTCAGTTCACCGTAGAAGTCGGCCCATTCCGACGGAATTCGCGCGCCCGGAATCCACACCGTCATGCCGCCGAGTTCGCCGAGCGGCACGGCCGATCGCCGGGCGAGCCGATGATTCTTCCCCACGAGCAGGTGTGCGACATCCAGATACGCTGGGACGGCGGCGATGTCCGGTGGCAGCGGGCGCGGTCCGCCGTGCGGCCGGGCGAACGCCGCGTCGGCGCGCCCGGTGACGAGCATGTCGCGCGAGGTGACCGACACGTTCGAGATGACGATCTCGGTATCGGAGTCGAGATGATGATCCAGATAGAACCGCATCTGCTCGAACGCCCCCTGCCGCTCGCCCTGAATGGCCACCCGCAGCGGACGCGGCTGCTCCCCCACCGCCGCCACCGCGGCCTCCGCCACGGCCAGCAGCGACCGCGCGTGCGGTAGCAGGCGCACACCGGCGGCGGTGGGCGCGATCCCGGTGGGGATGCGCTCGAACAGCGCCGCGCCCAGCTGCGCCTCCAGCTTGGCGATCCGCTTGGACACCGCCTGCTGGCTGAGCCCGAGCACGGCCGCGGCGTGGCTGAACTGTCCCTCGTCGACCGCGGCGACGAACGCCCGGACGGATGCGAGATCGAGATCCATCGACCCACCTCTCTACACAACTGATGGTTGTCCACTCTAGCGTGTCGCTTGTTCGACTCACTGCCCGGTCACCTGGTCATATCTCTGCAAAACGACACGGTCGGCGACTCCTTCCGCACAACCAAGGCGGGCCGCTGACCCCGATCGACGGCACAGGGTGATTCGATGAGTGAGGCGTCCTTCGTCCATCTGCACAACCACACCGAGTACTCGATGCTCGACGGCATGGCGAAGGTGGCGCCGCTGTTCGACGAGGCCGGACGCCTGGGCATGCCCGCGGTGGGGATGTCCGACCACGGCAACATGTACGGGGCGGCGGAGTTCTTCCGCCAGTCGCGGCGCGCCGGTATCAAACCGATCATCGGGATCGAGGCCTACGTCGCGCCCGAGTCGCGGTTCTCCGGCAAGCGGGTGCGGTGGGGCGATCCGTCGCAGAAGTCCGACGACGTTTCCGGTTCCGGCGCCTACCTGCACATGACCATGTTCGCGAGAAACGCCGCGGGCCTGCGCAATCTGTTCCGGCTGTCGTCGCTGGCGTCGTTCGAGGGACAGCTCGGCAAGTGGCCGCGCATGGACGCCGAGCTGATCGCCGAATACGCCGAGGGCATCATCGCGACCACCGGGTGCCCGTCCGGCGAGGTCCAAACCCGTTTGCGGCTGGGGCAATTCGATGCCGCGTACGAGGCGGCGGGGCGGTGGCGGGAGATCTTCGGCCCGGAGAACTTCTTCCTCGAGGTCATGGACCACGGGCTGTCGATCGAGCGGCGCGTCCGCGAGGATCTGCTGGCCGTCGGCGACAAGGTCGGCCTGATGCCGTTGGCCACCAACGATTGTCACTACGTCGTGCGACCGCAGGCGGCGGCGCACGAGGCCATGCTGTGCGTGCAGACCGGCAAGACCCTGTCGGATCCGACGCGATTCCGGTTCGACGGCGACGGCTACTACCTGAAGTCGGCCGCCGAGATGCGCGCGCTGTGGGACGGCGAGGTCCCCGGCGCCTGCGATGCCACCCTCGCCGTCGCCGAGCGCATCGATCCGTACGACGAGGTGTGGGAGTTCCGCGACCGCATGCCGGTGTTCCCGGTTCCGGACGACCATACCGAGGACAGCTGGCTGCGGCGCGAGGTGGACGCGGGCCTGCGCTGGCGCTTCCCGTCCGGGGTGCCCGACACCTATCTGCGGCGGGCGCGGTTCGAGCTGGACATCATCCGGGACAAGGGATTTCCCGCCTACTTCCTGGTCGTCGGCGACCTGGTGGCACACGCCCGCGAGGTCGGGATCCGGGTCGGGCCGGGCCGCGGATCGGCGGCGGGCTCGCTGGTCGCCTACGCGCTGGCGATCACCAATATCGATCCGATCGAGCACGGCCTGCTGTTCGAGCGGTTCCTCAATCCGGAGCGGCCGTCGGCACCCGATATCGATATCGACTTCGACGACCGCCGCCGCGGCGAGATGATCCGCTACGCCACCGAGCGCTGGGGTGCGGACAAGGTCGCGCAGGTCATCACGTTCGGCACCATCAAGACCAAGGCCGCCCTCAAGGATGCGGCCCGGGTGCACTTCGGCCAGCCCGGATTCGCGATCGCCGATCGCATCACCAAGGCGCTGCCACCCGCGGTCGCGGCGAAGGATATTCCGGTCGCGGGCGTCACCGATCCGGCGCACGAGCGCTACGGCGAGGCCGCCGAGGTGCGGGCGCTGCTGGAATCCGATCCGGATGCGCGCCGAATCTATGACACCGCAGTGGGTTTGGAGGGCATGGTGCGCGGCGCGGGCGTGCACGCGTGCGCGGTGATCCTGTCCAGCGAGCCGCTCATGGATGTGGTTCCGCTGTGGAAGCGACCGCAGGACGGGGCGATCATCACCGGCTGGGACTATCCCTCGTGCGAGGCCATCGGGCTGCTCAAAATGGATTTCCTGGGGTTGCGCACGCTCACCGTGATCGGCGACTGCCTGGCCGACATTCGCGACAACCGCGGCCTCGACATCGATCTCGACACCCTCGCCCTGGATGACGCGAATACCTACGCCATGCTGTCGCGCGGCGACAATCTCGGTGTGTTCCAAATGGATTCGGCCGGAATGCGGGAACTGCTGCTGCGCATGGCGCCCACCGAATTCAACGACCTGATCGCCTCCAACGCGCTCTACCGGCCGGGACCGATGGGCGTCGGCGCGCACTGGTCCTACGCCGACCGCAAGAACGGCCGGGAATCGGTCACCCCGATCCATCCCGAACTCGACGAGGCGCTGCGCGAGATCCTGTCGGAGACCTACGCCCTGATCGTCTATCAGGAGCAGATCATGCAGATCGCGCAGCAGGTGGCCGGATACTCACTGGGACAGGCGGATCTGCTGCGCCGCGCGATGGGCAAGAAGAAGCCGGAGGTGCTCGCCCAGGAATTCGAGAACTTCCGAAAGGGCATGCGCGACAAGGGATACAGCGACGCCGCGATCACCGCGCTGTGGGAGGCCGTGCTGCCCTTCGCCGGATACGCCTACAACAAGTCGCACGCCGCCGGATACAGCCTGGTCATGTACTGGACGGCCTACCTCAAGGCCAACTATCCCGCCGAATTCATGGCGGCGCTGCTCACCTCCGTCGGCGACGACAAGGACAAGTCGGCGATCTACCTGGCGGACTGCCGCAAACGCGGCATCCGGGTGCTGCCGCCGGACGTCAACGACTCGGCCGCCACCTTCACCTGCGTCGGATCCGATATCCGCTTCGGGCTGGGTGCCGTGCGCAATGTGGGTGAGCCGGTCGTCGAATCCATTGTGCGGGCCCGCGAATCGGGCCGGTTCGCGAGCTTCTCCGACTACCTGGCCAAGGTCGACGCCACCGCCTGTACCAAGAAGGTGGTCGAATCCCTGGTCAAGGCGGGCGGTTTCGATTCGCTGCGGCATCCGCGCAAGGGGCTGTACCTGGTGCACGGCGAGGCGGTCGAGGCGGCGATGAGCACCAAGAAGGCCGCGGCGCGTGGGCAATTCGACCTGTTCTCCGACGCCGCGGACGAATCCCGGGAGGCCGCGGCGGTATTCGAGGTCCCCGTACCGGACCAGGAGTGGGATGCGCGGCAGCTGCTCGGATTCGAGCGGGAGATGCTGGGGCTGTACGTCTCCGGGCATCCGCTCGACGAGGTGGCCCCGGCGCTGGCCGCGCGGTGCGACACGTCGATCGCCGCGCTCGCCGACGGCGGGCTCGGGCACGGGCGCAAGGTGGTCGTGGGGGGGGGGGGGGGCCCCCCCCCCCCCCCCCGCCCCCAGAAGGGGGGGGCGGGGGGGGGGGGGGGGGGGGGGGGGGGGGGGGGGGGGGGGGGGGGGGGGGGGGGGGGGGGGGGGGGGGGGGGGGGGGGGGGCGGGGGGGGGCGCGCCGCGCCCCCCGCGGCCGCG
>NZ_JARWQD010000145.1 GCF_029869545.1 Nocardia wallacei
CACCGGTTCCGGTCGCGCCCCGGCGCTCACGCCACGCCAAGGGCACGCGGGTGGCTCGGCGAACCGAACCGGAGACCGGGTCGCGGGGGCGGGGGGGGGGCGGGCCCCCCCCCCCCCCCCCGCGGGCCCCCCCCCCCCCCCCCCCCCCCCCCGGGGGGGGGGGGGGGGGGGGGGGGCCCGGGCCCCGCGGTCAACGGCGGATCAAGCGGCCGCGGTCGTATTCGTGACCGCCCCATACGCCGGACTGGCCGGTTCCGGCCGCGAACTCACCGCACTGGCGGCGGATCGGGCAGCCCGCGCAGACACTGCGCGCGTACGCGAAGTCCTGCGACGGGTACGGGAACCACGCGTCGTGGTTCGGGTCACCCTTGCAGGCGGCCCCCTCCCAGCTCTGCGAATCCGAGAGCGGAAGCAGATCCACCAGGGTGAGTTCCTGCAGTGCGTTGGTCATGTCGGATCCCCTCCTTTCCCGGGGTCTCAGGTGGCGGCGGCCAGGTCCTTCCAGATCCGCCGTTGTCTCTTGTCCATGTCGTTGGGCGCCTTCGGCTCCCACAGCAGTCGCATACCGGCCTCTTCCGGCGTGCGGTCCGCCTTGCGCGTATTGCACGGCCCACACGCGGCGATGAGGTTGTTCCACGTGTTCGGGCCGCCCCGGCTCCGGGGCCGGATGTGGTCGACGGTGCGTGCCCATCCGGCGCAGTACCCGCAGCGGTGCTCGTCGCGCCGCAGCACCCCCGCGAGGGTGGCCCGGCTCTCGTCGTGCACCCGCACCTGGTGTTCGAGGTAGACGTAGCGCAGCAGCCGAATCGTCTGCGGCAGCGCCAGTTCCAGGTGCTTGGACCGGATCGGGAAGTGCGGCTCCCGCGCGGCGACGGTCTCCGCCGCGCCCGTGATCAGCAGCACCACCGCCCGGTCGGCGCCGATATCGGTCAACGCCTCGTAGGAGGCGTTGAGTACCAGCACGCCGGTGTGTATCCAGTTGTCGGAGGTGAGGGCCGCGTCGGGGGCCCGGCGGAACAGCATGGGTGTCACCAGGTTTCGATCGGAGAAGGCGAATCGGGGTCAGGCCTGACCCGGGAGGAGGCGGCCGGGTTCGTTGCCGGGCATCGCGGTCGGTATGCGCCGCGCGGGGCCCGAAAGCTCGTGCACGGCAAGGTCGTTCGATGTCTTCATCGCCGCTCGGATCTGATCCGGAATCATCAGCCACCTCCTCCTTCCTGGTGATCGCGGTAACTCGGCCCCGAACGGGACCGATTGATCATCGTCATCATGGTGACACAGCGTTACGGCCGTTGTCGGGTCATTTTCCGGCCGGGCGAGCGGGGATGATCCCCCGTCGCAATCTACAACGTGGGTTCCCGCGATTTTGTTCCGGGCCTGTTCGGCGGGTGCTCCCGCAGTTCCAGCCGTGGGAATGTGTCCACGGCGGCCCGGACGGTCCGGTTGACATACTGGTCCGCCCGGTCGGAGGCGCGGCGCGGGCGGTTGCTGGAACGAGGAATATGGTTGTCGTCGAGGTTCTGGTGTGGGGTCTCGTTGCGGGACTTGCGAATTCGGCCGCGATGGTGGCCCTGTACCTCACCCCGTGGGTGAAGCGAATACAGGCCGCGCACAAGGCGATCGGCGATGCCGGGCACGAACCGCGGCCCAGGGCCAACGGTTTCGCGCTGCAATTCCTCGGCACCCAGGTCGAGGTCTACATCATGACCGTCGGATTCGCCTGGTTGTCTCCGCTGGCGGGGCCGTCGGGCCTGGCGGGTGCGTTGTTGCTGGCGGTCCTCTTCGGTGCGCTGCGGGTCGTCGCACCGGTCTGGGCGCTCTGGGTGCAGGGGACGTATTCCCGCGGCTACTTGGCGGTGGAGGTCACCGGCGGGCTGCTCGGCAGCGTCGTGGTCGTGCTCACGCTCTATCTTCTCCTGTGACGGTGCGTGGAATGTTCCGCACCGACCTCGGGTTGCTACCCCCTGCCGACGTGGACAGGAGTGGACAATGGGAGCAATCGAGCAGGCGCGGGTCACGGTGATCGGCCTCGGGCAGATGGGCGGAACCCTCGCCGACGCCTTCCTGGCGGCTGGCCACCGGGTCACGGTGTGGAATCGCAGCGCGGACAAGGCGACACCGTTCGTCGCCCGCGGCGCCCGTGCGGCGGAATCGGTAGCGGAGGCGGTCCGCGACGGCGATCTCGTGCTGGTGGTGCTGCCGGATTACGAGGTGGCGCAGCGGATCCTCGATCCCGTCGCCGCGGAGCTGGCCGGAAAAACGGTGGTGCAGTTGACATCCGGGACGCCGGAGCAGGCCAGGACGGCCGGGAACTGGGCCCACCGGCACGGCATTTCCTACCTGGACGGCGCCGCCATGAGCGGCACCACCCTGGTCGGCCGCCCCGAGGCGCTGTTCATCTTCGGCGGCGCCGCGGCGACATTCGCGGCACATCGGAATGTATTGCGAGCCTTGGGCAACCCGGTGCATCTCGGTGACGACCCCGGCCTGGCCGGGCTGTACGACACCGCACTGTTCGGCCTGATCTGGGGTGCGCTGAGCGGCTTCTACCACGGCACGGCGCTGGCCCGAGCCGACGGCGTCGATGCCAGGTCCTTCGCCGAGGTCGCGGCCGAACACCTGTCGTTCATCGCGTACCTGCTGCGCGAGCACGCCGGGCAGATCGATGACGGCAGCTATCCGGCCGAGGACGGCACCCTGGACGTCCATGCCGCCGCCATGGACCACCTGATCGACACCAGCCGCCAATTCGGCGTCGAGACCGCGGTACCGGAACTGTTCGCCACCCTCATCCAGCGCGGTCGCCGTGCCGGGCTGGGCAGCGAAGGCATCGCCTCCATAGTCCGGCCGATCCTGAGCGGCGCGGTCGAGCAGCGCCAGGGGACGCCGCTGTGAGCTGATCCACCGAGTTGCCTGATCTTGTCGGTGCCGCGTGCCATGATCCACGGATGAGGAGGGGACAGTGGGGGGTGCCGCCGTGTGTGTACATCATGGCCAGTCATCCGCATGGGGTGTTGTACATCGGTGCGACGAGCAATCTCGTGGGACGTGCCTGGCAGCACCGCAACGATGTCGTGGAGAGCTTCACCAGGCGGTTTCAGGTCCACATGCTCGTCTGGTATCAGACCGCCGGAACCCTGGAAGCCGCCTTGCTTCAGGAACGCCGACTGAAAACCTGGAAGCGCGACCGCAAGATCCGCCTCATCGAATCCACCAACCCGAACTGGGACGACCTCTACCCCACCCTGCTGTGACGACTAATCCGTGTAGGCGTCCAGGGGTGGGCAGGAGCAGATCAGGTTGCGGTCGCCGTAGGCGCCGTCGATGCGGCGGACGGCGGGCCAGACCTTGGGGCGGGGTGCGGTGAGGCCCAGGGGGTAGACGGCGGTTTCGCGGCTGTAGGGGTGGGGCCAGTCGCCGACGAGGGAGGCGGCGGTGTGCGGGGCGCCACGCAGCGGGCTGTCCTCGATCGGCCAGGTACCCGCGGCGACCTCATCGATCTCGGCCTTGATCGCGATCATCGCGTCGATGAAGGCGTCCAGCTCTTCCAGGTTCTCGCTCTCGGTCGGCTCCACCATCAGCGTCCCCGCCACCGGGAAACTCATCGTCGGCGCATGGAACCCGTAGTCCGCCAGGCGTTTCGCGACATCGTCCACCGTGACGCCGGTCCGCTTGGTGATCTCGCGCAGGTCCAGGATGCACTCGTGGGCGACCATGCCGTTCTCCCCCGTGTACAGCACCGGATAGTGCGAATCCAGCCGCCGCGCAATGTAATTCGCGGAGGCGATGGCGGTGAGGGTGGCGCGGCGCAGCCCGTCGGCACCCATCATCCGGATGTAGGCCCAGGTGATCGGCAGAATCGACGCCGACCCGTACTTCGCCGCCGACACCGCGTGCGAACCGGCCTCCAGCGGATCCCCCGGCAGATACTTCGCCAGATGCTCGCGCACCGCGACCGGCCCGACACCCGGACCGCCGCCGCCGTGCGGGATGCAGAACGTCTTGTGCAGGTTCAGGTGTGAGACGTCACCGCCGAACCGGCCCGGACGGGCAAGTCCCACAAGCGCATTCAGATTGGCGCCGTCGACGTACACCTGACCGCCCGCATCGTGCACCAGCGCGCACAGCTCGGCCACCTCGTGCTCGTACACCCCGTGCGTGGACGGATAGGTGATCATGATGCACGCCAGCCGGTCGGCATGATCGGCGATCTTGGCCCGCAGATCGTCGAGGTCGACATCGCCGTTCTCGCGGCACTTCACCACCTCCACCCGCAGCCCCGCCATGGCCGCCGAGGCGGCGTTGGTGCCGTGCGCACTCGACGGGATGAGGCACGTATCACGGTGCGTATCACCACGATCCACGTGATAGCGCCGGATCGCCAGCAGCCCCGCGTACTCCCCCTGGCTCCCGGCATTGGGCTGCAGGCTCACCCGGTCGTAGCCGGTGATCGCCGACAGCCACGTCTCGAGGTCCTCCACCACCCGCAGCAGCCCCGGCGCGTCCTCGACCGGCGCGTACGGGTGGACGCGGGAGAACCCGGGCCAGGTGATCGGCTCCATCTCCGCGGTGGCATTGAGCTTCATGGTGCACGAACCCAGCGGAATCATGCTGCGGTCCAGCGCGATGTCCTTGTCCGACAGCTGCCGCAGGTATCGCAGCATGGCGGTTTCGGTGTGATAGCGGGTGAACGCCGGACGGGTCAGGTACTCCGACGTCCGAGTCTCGATCGAGGGCAGCGCCGTCGTACTCGGAACACCGTCGGCGCCAAAGGAATCCAGCACGATGGCCAGGTGCGCGTCGGTGGTGGCCTCGTCACAGGCCACCGACACATGGTCGGCGTCGACCAGCCGCAGGTTGACCCCGCGCCCCTGCGCCTTGGCCACCACGGCCTCCGCGCCGCCGGGCACCCGGACCAGCACCGTGTCGAAAAAGCGTTCGTGCACAACGGCTTCCCCGAGCCCCGCCGCCAGTCGCTCGGCCTGCCCGTGCACCCGCCGGGCGATCGCGCGCAGCCCGTCCGCGCCGTGATAACTCGCGTACATCGCCGCGACGATCGCCAGCAGCACCTGGGCCGTGCAGATGTTCGAGGTCGCCTTCTCGCGGCGAATGTGCTGCTCGCGGGTCTGCAGCGCGAGCCGGTAGGCGAGGTGACCGTCGGCATCCTTCGAGACCCCGACCAGGCGGCCGGGGAGCTGGCGAGCGTGCGCGCCGCGCACGGCCAGATAGCCCGCATGCGGCCCGCCGTATCCCAGCGGCACCCCGAAACGCTGTGTGGTGCCGAAACATACGTCCGCGCCCTGCTCACCCGGCGAGGTGATCAAGGTCATGGCCAGCAGGTCCGCACCGGCGCCGACCAGCGCACCGCGCTCGTGCGCCGCCGCGATCAGCTCGGTCCGGTCCACGATCCGCCCGGAGGCGCCGGGCACCTGCACCAGCACCCCGAAGAAGTCGCCGTCGGGCAGCGCGTTCGCGGCGAGATCCGCCTCGACGATCTCGATGCCCAGCGGTTCGGCGCGGGTGTACAGCACCGTCCGGGTCTGCGGGAACAGGTCGGCGTCGAGCAGCAGCCGGTTCGACTTGCTGGACCGGTTGGCGCGCCGCAGCAGCGTCATCGCCTCCGCGGCGGCGGTCGCCTCGTCCAGCATCGACGCGTT
This sequence comes from Nocardia wallacei, assembly GCF_029869545.1. GTDB lineage: Bacteria > Actinomycetota > Actinomycetes > Mycobacteriales > Mycobacteriaceae > Nocardia > Nocardia wallacei_A. The sequence goes on from NZ_JARWQD010000145.1 coordinate 5,658, forward strand.
GGCCACCTCCATGCCGGTCAGGTCCGACACCATGGTCTGGAAGTTCAGCAGCGCCTCCAACCGGCCCTGGCTGATCTCCGGCTGGTACGGGGTGTAGGCGGTGTACCAGGCCGGATTCTCCAGCAGATTGCGGACGAGCACCGGCGGGGTCAGGGTGTCGTAGTAGCCGAGGCCGATCATGGAGACGGCGACGGTGTTGGACCGCGCGAGGGTGTCGAGCTCGTCGAGCACCTCGTGTTCGGTGGCCGCCGGGGGCAGCACGCCCAGCCCGTTCGCCGCCGTCGCGTCGAGGATGCTCGCCGGGACGGCGCGATCGGCCAGTTCGTCCAGCGATCCGACACCGACGGTGGCGAGAATCCGGTCGACGGCGGCAGGATCGGGTCCGATGTGGCGATCGGCGAAGGAACGGGTCACGACAGCTCCCAGGGGTCAGGGCGGAGTCGGCACGGTGCGCACAGCGCACGACGCCGACATCTTCGGGCCCTCCCCCTCTGTCGTGGCGCCTGAGAGATTCGGGTCCCGCGCGCGGGATCCCTTTCCCCATGGGCGGGTGGTCTGCATTGTGTGCAGCCACCGCTTTCCAGAGGCGCCGATGCTCCGTACGGTCCCTGTTGCCTGAGAGATTGACGGGGAGGTGCTGCTCCTTCGGCGTCCGGGTCGAAACCCGGAACTCTCCCGTACGGCGACGACGCACGCCCAGTCTATGCGTACCCGGATGTCATGCGTGTTACCTCCCCGGCCAAAAGCGTGCCGGGGAATCAGGATGGCGCGTGCCGGGATCACGTTGGCGCGTGCCAGGGATCACGTTGGCGCACGCCAGGGATCACCTTGGCGCGCACGCCAGGGAACAGGTTGGCGCACGCCAGGGAACAGGTTGGCGGGCGCCGAGGATCAGATGAAAGGCGCACGCCGGACAGGAAGCGGGCCAATCAGCCTGTTTTGCGGTTCATGCGGGCCTTGCGGCGGAAGGCCAGTTCGTCTTCCGGGCGGTCGGTGGCCGTGGTGACCTCGGCGCGCTCGGCGGGGAAGTTGGCGATCGCGCCCGTGAGTTCGCGCATGGCGCCGCTGACGGCGATGCCGAAGACGCCCTGGCCGCCCTGCAGTAAATCGACGACCTCTTCCGGGGAGGTGCACTCGTAGACGGTGGTGCCGTCGGAGAACAGGGTGATACCGGCGAGGTCCTCGACGCCGCGGCTGCGCAGGTGGTCGACGGCGATGCGGATGTTCTGCAGCGAGATGCCCGCGTCCAGCAGTCGCTTGACGATCTTGAGGACCAGGATGTCCTTGAACGAGTAGAGACGCTGGCTCCCCGAGCCGGTGGCGCTGCGGATCGACGGGACGACCAGACCCGTGCGAGCCCAGTAATCGAGCTGGCGGTAGGTGATTCCGGCCACCTGACATGCGCTGGGAACCCGATAGCCGACCAGGTCGTCCGGCACCGTGTCATCGGGGAACAGCCCGGGCTGCACCACGGTGGCGGGCCGCGCCCCCGGTCCAGTCTGCTGCGGTTGATCTCCCACTGACTACTCCCTCACTGCTTCGCCGGTGCGAACAACGGCCTAACTGTCGAGGCTACTCCCTCGATTGTCCCGGCAGCAGAGGCACCGGACCAAGCTTCGCACGCGGCGTGTTTCTCACCCTCTACATGAGGTAGAGAGATTGCCCGGTCGCAGCAGCATTTTCAGAGCTACGGCCCACCTAACTGTCGGTGGCCTTGAAGTCGTCCGGGGACACCGACTCCAGGAACTCCTTGAACTTCTCCACCTCGTCCTCGCGCTCGTCGGGCATCACCAGCCCGGCCTCGTCGAGCACCGGCTCCTCGGCATAGATCGGGCAACCCACGCGCAGCGCGATCGCGACCGAATCCGACGGCCGCGCCGAGATGCGCAGGTCGTTGTCGAACACCAGGTCGGCGTAGAACGTGCCCTCCTGCAGGTCCACGATGCGGACCTCCTTGAGCGTGTGCCCCAGCTCGGTGATCAGGATCTTGATCAGGTCATGGGTCAGCGGGCGGATCGGCGTGACGCCCTCCTGCTCGAGGACGATCGCGGTCGCCTCCGCCTGCCCGATCCAGATCGGTAGGTACCGGTCGCCGTCCACCTCGCGGAGCAACAGCACGGGCTGGTTCTGGGGCTGCTCGACACGGATGCCGATCACACGCATTTCACTCATCGCACTGCCTCCCATGCATCGCCGACCTCCCCACGGGCACGATGGGGTCGGCCGTATCACCGAGTCTAGGCGAAGAATTCAGCTACCGAGTGCACCGCGCACCGCCGTCTTGACGAGGCTGGTGTGCAGCGTCAGCGACAGTGCCGCGAGTTCGCGCACGGTCTCCTCGGCGCGGGCGCGCGCGTCGGCGTCGCGGCTCTTGGCGATCGGCGCGGCGATCTGGGCGACCATCGCCGCCTCCCGATCGGCCGCCAGTTTGAATGCGCGCAGATGCCGCGCCTCCAGGCCGAATTCGCTCAACGCCTTGGCGGTGCGCGCCAGCGTCACCGCCTCGGCGTCGAAGAAGCCGGCCGCGCCCGGCGTGATGAGATTCGCGCGGATCAGTTCGGAGAGGAACTTCTCATCGATACCGGCCTGCTCCAGCAGATCGGCTCGGGTGATGCGGATTTCGTGGTCGAACCGCAACTCTTCGGGCGACACCTCACCGGGAACCACGCCGAGCCTCCGGGGTGGGGTGAGGGCGCCGGAGGGGTCGGATGCCCGACCCGGCCCGTCCGACCCGGCGCCGTCCGCCCGGGCGCGCGCCTCGCGCACCCCGAGCGTCGCGGCGCCGCTGTCGATCGCCTCCAACTGTTCCTTGATCACCTTCAGCGGCAGGTACTGGTCGCGCTGGGCCGTCAGGATGAACCTCAGCCGTTCGACGTCGGCGACGGAGAACCTGCGATAACCCGAGGGCGTGCGCTCCGGGCTGATCAGCCCCTCCGATTCGAGGAAGCGGATCTTGGAGATGGTGATGTCCGGAAAGTCCGGACGCAGCAGGTCCAGCACGGAGCCGATCGACATTCCTCCGCGTGTCCACTGCGCTGCGCCTGTCATCTCGTACCGACCTGCTATAGAGCGCCGGCGGAATCGTTCTGGGCGGGCCGCGGTCCGGTCAGGAACACCAGCCGGAACTTGCCGATCTGGACCTCGTCACCGTTCTGCAGTTCCGAGGAATCCACGGGTTCGCGGTTGACGTAAGTGCCGTTCAGGCTGCCGACATCCACGACCTGGAAGGTGTCGTCGTCCTGACGGAACTCCGCGTGACGGCGGGAGACGGTGACATCGTCGAGAAAGATGTCGCTGTCGGGGTGGCGCCCCGCCGAGGTGGTGGGCTGGTCCAGCAGGAATCGCGAGCCGGCGTTCGGACCGCGCTTGACCACCAGCAGGGCAGCGCCCGGAGGCAGGCCCTCGACCCCCTGGACCGGCTGCTCGCCGGTCTGCTCACCGGTGCGCGACGCGTCGACCTCGTTGAGGAAGTCAGCGCGGAATACCGATGTGGTCTCGGCCGCGCTCTCCCCGTAACCCGGGTCTTTGTTCTCGCTCACCCTTGCTCTCCTCCTCGAACCGATTATCCGTACAAGCATCCGATGCGGGAACTTGCCGTCACCCAACGCGACCGGCTGTCGCGCCCTTGGAAATTCCGGCACCGGCCGCCGGCACATCTGTTGGCATTGACCGTACCCTGCCAGGGCGATCCCGTGCAGGTAGAACTGTGAAGGCCGCTTCAGGCCCCGATAACTCCTTGATAACCTGCGGCATCGAGCAGTTCACCGAGTGTTGCGTCGAGTGCGGCGGCGTCGTCCACCTCCATCTCGAACATCCAGCCCTCGCCGTAGGGATCGCCGTTCAGCGTCTCCGGCGCCGAATCCAGATTCTCGTTCACCGCAACGACTTTCGCGCTCAGCGGAGCGTAGATGTCCGAGACGCTCTTGGTGGACTCGACCTCCGCGATGCCCTCCTCCGCCTTGACGTCGGTGTCGACCGCGGGCAGCTGCACGAACACGACGTCACCGAGCTGTGACTGGGCGTAATCGGTGATGCCCACCCGCACCCGGGTCGGACCGGTCCGCTGCACCCATTCGTGCTGCTCGGTGTAGCGCAGACCCTCGGGAACCTCACTCACGACTGCAGTCCTTTCACGGGCGTCCTCTCTCCGGCGTGATGATCACTGTATCGGCTCGTGCGGACATGCTTACCCCGCACACCCCCGGGCTATGTCTCGATGCGAGTTCCCTGCGGCACAGCCGGTATCGCCCGCGCCACCGCGAACGCCTTGCCGAGGTACAGGACGCCCGTCCAGACGTAGACGGCCGTACCCCAGATCAAAAATGCCCACCCGAAGGCCCGGCTGAAACCTGCCAGTGCCCAGTCCATCTGTCCGGCCAGCAGCCACGGCAGCGCCGACATCAGCGCGAAGGTCGCCGCCTTGCCCAGGTAGATCACCTCCGGCGGTGGCAGGCCGCGCCGCTTGTAGAGGGGAAGCACCGCCGCGAGGACGAGATCGCGGCCGATCAGGACCACGACGAACGGCCACGGCAGGATGCCGCGCACCAGCAACCCCAGCACCGTCGCCACCAGGTAGAGCCGGTCCACGAAGGGATCCAGCAGCGCGCCCAGCCGCGAGTACTGGTCCAGCAGCCGGGCGAGCTTACCGTCCAGGAAATCGGTGAAACCGCTGACGACCAGCAGCGTGAACGCCCAGCCGTCGGCGTGTTCGACCAGCAGCAGCCACAGCAGCACCGGGACGCCGATCAGGCGCAGCACGCTCAGCACGTTCGGCACGGTGAGAATGCGGTCCTCGCGGCGGTCGGCCGGTGGTCCGGGTGGTTCGCTCGTCACAGCTGTTGCTTACCCGAAACGGCACAACAGCGCCATACGGGCGCGCCGGAACCGGCGTGCGGGCAGGATAGGTTTCGAGCCGTCCCCGGCGGAGGATAATGCCGGGATGAAAGAATGAGTCGGAAATCGTGTCATTGCAGTGCGGTGGATTGAGAGGAAGACCATGCCCGACTTCGACTACGACGTGGTGGTGATCGGCTCCGGATTCGGCGGGAGCGTCAGCGCCCTGCGGCTGACCGAGAAGGGCTACCGGGTGGCCGTCCTCGAATCCGGCCGCCGCTGGCCGGCCGAGTCCATTCCGAAGACGAATTGGAATGTGCGCAAGTCGATCTGGGCGCCGCGGCTGGGCCTGACCGGGCCGCAGCGGATCAGCGTGCTCGGCAAGTGCGCGGTGTTCTCCGCCTCCGGCGTGGGCGGCGGATCGCTGATCTACGGCAATACCCTCTACGAGCCGCTGCCCAACTTCTACCGCGATCCGCAGTGGGCCCACATCACCGATTGGCGCTCCGAGCTGGCGCCCTACTACGACCAGGCCACGCGCATGCTCGGGGTGGCGCAGAACCCGCGGATGACCCCGGCCGACGAGGTGATCCGATCCATCGCCGACGATCTGAACGTCAGCGACACCTTCCACCCGACCAATGTCGGCGTGTTCTTCAACGAGGCCGATCCGGGCACCGAGGTCGACGACCCGTACTTCGGCGGCGTCGGCCCGCGCCGCAGCGGCTGCATCCACTGCGCCCGGTGTTTCACCGGCTGCCCGCACAACGCCAAGAACACCACGCCCACCAACTACCTGTACCTGGCCGAGCAGGCCGGGGCGAAGGTGTTCGAACTCACCACCGCGAGCAGCGTGCGGCCCATGGTCGGCGGCGGCTACGCCATCGAGACGCAGCGCTCGGATCGCTGGATTCGCAAGGGCCGCAAGACCTTCACCGCCGAGCAGGTGGTCTTCGCCGCGGCCGCGCTGGGCACCCAGAAGCTGCTGCACAAGATGCGCGACGAGCGGGTGCTGCCGAATCTGTCGCCGCGGCTGGGCGAGCTGACCCGCAGTAATTCCGAGGCCATCCTCAACGTGGTGAGCCGCGACCGGGCCGACTTCGCCGAGGGCATCGCCATCACCTCCTCCATTCATCCCGAGCCCGACACGCACATCGAGGTGTGCCACTACGGCAAGGGGCAGAACGCGCTGTTCCCGCTGTCGGCGCCGATCGTCGACGGCGGCGCGTTCCGGTTCCTGCGGTTCCTGCTGGCGATGGTGGCGCATCCGATGGTGTTCCTGCGCAGCCTCAATGCCCGGCGCGCCTCGGAGAAGTCGGTGATCCTGCTGGTGATGCAGTCGCTGGACAATTCGCTGACCTCGTTCCGGCGCTGGGGTCAGCTGAAGACGAAACAGGGTACGGGACAACCGAATCCGACCTGGATCCCGATCGCGCACGATGTCGGGCGGCGGTTCGGCGAGAAGGTGAACGGCGATGTGCAGGGCCTGGTCATGGATGTGTTCAACATCCCGGCGACCGCGCACTACATCGGCGGCTGCGTGATCGGCGAGGGGCCCGAGAGCGGCGTGGTGGATCCGTACCAGCGGGTCTTCGGCCATCCGGGATTGCACATCGCCGACGGGTCGGCGGTGACGGCCAACCTGGGCGTGAACCCGTCGCTCACCATCACCGCGCAGGCCGAGCGCGCGATGGCGTTCTGGCCCAACAAGGGTGAGCCCGACCCCCGCCCCGAACTGGGACGGCCGTACCGGCGCATCTCGCCCGTCGCCCCCAACCAGCCCACGGTCCCCGCCGCCGCGCCCGGTGCGCTGCGGCTGCCGATCAGCCCGGCGGATCCGGCGGTGCCGACGACCTGAGGTTCCGGCGCGCCCGAATCACCACACGCGGGAGTGCATCCCCACCCGAAGCGGCCCGGGCACATATGCTTTCGGTACCGAGTGTCGACGGGAAGGGCTGGTCGCCAATGCTCGTGCGAGTGCAGAATGCCGCCGGCACCCTGGCCGAGCGCGCGCTGATCGACTGGCTGCGCACCTGGAAGGGCCAGGGTGACCCGCACGGCGTGGCCACCGTGAACTGCAGCCTGTTCCACAACGATCGGCTGCATCAGTTCGACGCGGTGGTCTGGACGCCGACCAGCTGCGTGGTGATCGAGGCGGAGGCCCTGGTCGAGAAGGCCAGCGGTGAGATGGAGGTCCCGCTCAACGGACCCTGGCGGGTCGGCAACCAGGTGATGACGCTGGAGGGCGGTGATCGGCGCGCACCGCTGGACAAGTCGCGGGATCACACCTTCGCGCTGCAGAGCTGGCTCGCCGAGCGCAACCTCGGCCAGCGCGTCGTCCACGGCGTGGTGCTGGTGGTGCCCCCGCACGGCGCGGACCTGAAGATCCGCCAGCTGTGGAACGACCCCAGCTTCGAGGTCGTCCTCGGCGACGATCCGCGCCGCCTCGCCGACTACCTCAATACCCTGGCCTCGCAGGGCCGGGCGCAGTGGACGGTCAACGACATCGCGATGACCTTCCGCAGCCTGGGCATCCTGCCGTATCTGCCCGCGCCGCAGGACCTCGAGCAGGAGGGCTTCGGCGGCCCGGTGGACATCACGCTGTGGTACGGCGGGCCGCAGCAGGCGCAGGCCGAGGCCTACCTCGAGGAGAAGGCGGCGGCCGAACAGGCCTATTCCGGGCCGCTCGCCATCCGGACGCCCTGGTACAGCCCGTGGAAGCTGTATCCGAAGGAGGTCGGCCGCGTCGACATGGGGCGGGCGGCGCTGCGCATCACCCTCGCCGTGGGCATGCTCATCGCCGCCGCCTGGGTGCTGTGGTTCGTCATCGCGGTGCTGCTCACCTACGGCTCCGCCTGAGCCGTTCCGCCGCCGCGTACAGCGCGGTCACCAGGGCGACGGCCGCCGCGGCCCCGCCGAGCACATCGGTCGGATAGTGGTAGCCGAGCCCGACCATCCCGATCGCGACGGCCACCAGCAGGAGGGCGGAGACCGCGATCTCGATCGTCCGAAGGCGCCGGGTCTGCGCCAGCAGCACGAAAGCCGTGGCGAGGGCGACGAGGTGCACGGTGTGCCCGCTCGGATAGGCGAGATAGTCCTGAAGTGGCCGGTGCCACACCGGTTTCAACGCCCAGGTATTGACCGCCACCGCGAATTCCGGTGCGACGACCAGGAATCCGGCGCTCCACCACTCCCGCCGCCGGGCATACCAGAGGCATCCCGCCGCCAGCACCGGCAGCAGGATGTAGGCATTGCTCGGAATCACCAGCGCCTCGAACACGCCGGGATGCGCGCCGAGGGCCGAATCGACCCACTCCCCCACCACCCGATCCAGGGTCGTGGAGCCGCCGCCGTCCGGAAAAGTCAACGGCAGCAATACGGTGACGAGGATCCCGGCCAAAAGCGTGCCGGGAATAAAAGGGTAGGGACTCATGCCGGGAATAGAGGGGAGGGACTCATGCCGGGATACAAGGGTAGGACTCATGCCGGGACACAAGGGTGGGGAGCGGGCAAGTGTGCGACTCACGTTGGATGGGCGGGATTCTCACATCGGCAGGCGGGACTCACGTCGGCAGACGGGCCCCACGTCGGACGGGCTCCACGTCGGCAGACGGGCTCCACGTCGGCAGACGGGCCCCACGTCGGCAGGCGAGGGCCACGTCCGCAGGCGGGACTTGTGCCCCGCTACCGGGGGTGCTGGACCACGCCGGGCTGGTGGACGCTGGCGTCGTTCAGCATGGCGGCGTGTAGGAGCTGTTCGGGGACGCCGAGGGCCTCGACGAGGGTCGCGGTGTCGGGGCGGAGGCGGTCGACGAGTTCGTTGACGCCGCGGCGCACCGCCTTGGCGCGCTCGACGGACATGAAGCGGTGCATGATGTACCAGGCCAGGTTCTGTTCGAGCGAGGTGAACACGAACAGGTCGCACACCGTATCGGCCAGAGCGCGCGCCTCGGGGTCGTCGATGCCCGCGATCCCCTCGATGAACGCCTCCAGCACCAGGCGGTCGATATGCGCCTCACCGGCGGTGAGGATGTGGTCCTGGGCGTTGTTGAACGCCTCGAACGGCCCGGTCTCCTTGGCGCGGGCCTGCAGCCGGTGGGCGGCGGTGCGCACCAGGTAGTCCTCGCGGTCGGCGAACAGCTGCAGCTGCACCGAGCGCTTCGACAGGCTGCCGTCGTCGACGCCCTCGTCGGACCGGTCGCGCAGCCGCTGGATGAGCTGGCGCACGCCGGTGCCCTGGCGCACCACGTCGCGGCCCATGGTGGCGGCGAAACGCACCCAGCCCAGCGCGTCCAGGTCGCGCACCTCGTCGGAGTAGGCGGTGAGCAGTTCCTTGGCCACCAGCTGCGTGAGCACCACATTGTCGCCCTCGAAGGTGGTGAACACATCGGTGTCGGCCTTCAGCGTCACCAGGCGGTTCTCGGTGAGATAGCCCGCGCCGCCGCAGGCTTCGCGGCATTCTTGAATCGCGCGGGTGGCGTGCCGGGTCTGCGCGACCTTGAGCCCGGCGGCACGCTTCTCCAGCGCCCGCTGCGCGGCGGGGTCGAGGTCCTGGCCGGTCTGCACCGCGTGCATGCGCCGCACCAGGTCGTTCTGCGCGAACGCCAGCGCGAAGGCGCGGGCCACGTGCGGCAGCAACCGGCGCTGATGGCTGCGGTAGTCCAGCAGCACCGTCTCCTCGCCGGAGTCGGGGTCGGCGAACTGGCGGCGCTGATCGCCGTAGCGCAGCGCGATGCTCAATGCCACCCGGGCGCCCGCCGCGGCCGCGCCGCCGACGCTGATGCGGCCGCGCACCAGGGTGCCCAGCGTGGTGAAGAAGCGGCGGCTGGGGTTCTCGATCTCCGAGCCGTAGGTGCCGTCGAGGTCCACGTCCGCGTAGCGGTTGAGCAGGTTCTCGCGCGGGATCCGCACCTGGTCGAACCGGATCCGGCCGTTGTCCACGCCGGGCAGGCCGCCCTTGAGGCCGCAGTCGGAGGTGGTGACGCCCGGCAGATCGTGGCCCTGCTCGTCGCGGATCGGCACGAGGAAGCAGTGCACACCCTTGTTCTCGCCCAGCGTGATCAGCTGCGCGAAGACCGCGGCCATCCGCGCGTGCTCGGCGGCGCCGCCGATGTAGTCCTTACGCGCGGATTCGGTGGGGCTGTGCACCACGAACTCGTGGGTGGCCGGGTCGTAGGTGGCGGTGGTCTCCAGGTTCGCCACGTCGCTGCCGTGGCCCGATTCGGTCATCGCGAAGCAGCCCAGCAGATCCAGCGGCAGCAGCTGTTTGACGATATCGCGGTGACGCTCGGTGCCGAGGTTCTCCACCGCGCCGCCGAACAGCCCCCACTGCACGCCGCACTTCACCCACAGCGACAGATCGGTGTAGGCCAGCATCTCCAGCCCGGTGACCGCGCCGCCCGGGTCGCCGGTGCCGCCGTGCTCGATCCGGAAACCCTTTTCGGCATAACCGAATTCGGAGACCAGGCGCATCTGGTCGAGGACCCGCGCCCGCGCCGCGCGGTAGTCTAGGTGCGGATCGCCGAACAGCCGGTCGTCGCAGAGTTGCCGCCGCGCCTGTTCGCGCACCTCTCGCCAGGGGCCGTCGAGGGCCGCTCGTAGCTGATCCGCGGAAGAGTTCTCGGTGCCCATGCCCCCGACCATAGCCGCAGATTTCGTCCGATTGCCGATCCGTAACACACGACACGGCCGAGCCGAAGGGAACCAGGTGGCCTCACATCACGAACACACCGGACCGCTCGGCCTCGGCGCTCCCACCGACCGCGACGCCGAGGATCCACATCGCGAAGCACCACCGGCACCGGTGCACCCGAACGCGATACCGAAGGTTCGCCGGGATCCGTCGCCGACCCGTGAGGCCGAATCCGCGACACCCGCCGAGCGCGAGAGCCGACGCCCCGGAACCGGTGCGGCACGAGCGCGCGCGCCGCGGCTGACGGATACCCGTTCAGCATCTACGTTGCAGAGTGTGAATGACGAGGCCGCCACGGAGGTGATCCCGTACGCGCAGGTGCCCGAGCGGCGCCCGCGGCTGCGGCACATCACCCAGGCCATGGATCGGGTTGTCGACCGCCTCGTCGCCGAACGCAAGGCCACCGCCGACGCGGTGGTGGAGGCGCCCGCGCCGCTGCAGCCGATCGACCTCACCGACGATGCCCGCGTCACCCAGGTGCTGGATCTGGCCGAACGGGTGGGCGAGGTCGTGCTGGCGTCGGGGACCGCGGTCACCGACACCACCACCCAGGTCGAGTTCATCGCCGCCACCTACGGTTTGTCGCAGGTCGACGTCGACGTCACCTACAACTCCATCCGCATTTCCGCCGACCGCGGGCCGACGCTGCCGCCCGCCAGCACCATGCGGATCGTGAACTACCGCTCGCTGGACTTCACCCGGCTGGCCGCCGTCGACCGGCTCACCCGCCGGATCCGCCGCGAGCTGATGCCGCCGGAGGAGGCCCTCGAGGCACTCGAGGTGATCACCACCGCCCCGCACCCCTACAACCGCTGGATCGCGACGTTCGGCTGGTCGCTGATGGCGGCCTCGATCGCCCTGCTGCTCGGCGGCGGTGCGCTGCTGGCCGGCGCGAGTTTCGTTGCCACCGCGGCGATCTACGGCACCAATCGCTACCTCAACCGCCGCGGGCTGCCGCTGTTCTTCCAGCACATGGTGGGCGGCGCCATCGCCACGGTGCCCGCGATCCTGCTGGCCACCTTCGGCGGCCGCATCGAGGCCAATCCGTCACTGATCGTGGCGGCCGGGATCACCGTGCTGCTCAGTGGTTTGAGCCTGGTCGGCTCGGTCGAGGACGCGATCACCGGCGCACCGATCACGGCGGCGGCGCGCATGCTCGAGCTGCTGGTGATGACCGGCGGCATCATCGCGGGCGTGGCCATGGCACTGCGCGCGGCCACCCTGCTGGGTGCGACGTCGCCGCCGATCGATATGTCGGCGCAGACCTACGACATCAACAACCTGCCGGTGAAGCTCATCGCCGGTGCCGTGGCCTCGGCGGCGTTCGCGCTGGCCTGCTACGCCGAGCGGCGCGCCCTGGCCGCGGCGGGGATCAGCGGTATGGCGGCGACGGTCTGCTACCTGTTCGTGCAGTACGCCGACTTCGGACCGGTGGTGTCCTCCGGTGTCGCCGCGACCGTCGTCGGCCTCGCCGGTGGTCTGATGGCCCGCCGCGCGCTGACCCCGCCGCTGGTCGTGGCGGTAGCCGGTATCACCCCGCTGCTGCCCGGTCTGAAGGTGTACCGCGGCCTGTCGGCGCTGCTCAACGACCAGCAACTGCTCGGCCTGAACCAGATGCTGGCCGCGTTCGGCATCGGCTGCGCCCTCGCCGCCGGTGTCACCCTCGGCGAGTGGATGGCCCGGTACCTGCGCCAGCCGCGAATCCTGCGGCGGTTCCAGGGGATTCGCCGCCCGGTGATCGGAACCACGACGACCTGACGCTCAGGCGACCTGCAGGCCGATCGCGCGGACCAGATCCGCGAGCGTCGCGTCGAACAGCGCGTCGGAGTCCCGCACGGGGATCGGGTAGTTGCCGAACACCTCGAGGGTCACGTGGCCGTAGAGCCGGGCCCAGAAGGTGATCATCAGATAGGTGACGCCCAGGTCCAGCTTCTCGGCCGGGAACTTCTGGCCCGATTCGGCAAGTACCGCAAGCAGTTCGGTCTGAAATCCGACCAGATCCTCGCGCAGCGGGTCGGGGATCACGTCGGTCGCCGGGGTGACGATGTCGTAGGTGGTGAGCAGCCGCCCGGCCGCCTCGAGGAAGATGCGGCCGAACGGTTCGTCGAATTGCCGCATGGCACTGGGTCCTTCGCCGGTCGGCGAGGCGAACACCAGGGTGAACTCCCGCGCGTGCGCCAGCGCCCAGTGCCGGAAACCCTTGCAGATGGCCAACAGCTGCACGACGCCGTCGTCGGGCAGCTCCGCCACCTGCGCGGCGAGCTCGGCGGCCAGGTCGGCGCAGATATCGCTGCGCACGGCGGCCACCAGCTCGTCGCGAGAGGAGTAGTACCGGTACAGCGCGGGGGCGGTGATGCCCAGATCGCGCGCGATGGCGCGCAGGGTCACCGCCTCCGGACCCTGTTGCACCAGAAGCGTTCTGGCCACCCGGCGGATGTCCGCGTCACTGACCGCGGGCAACCGCCCCCTCCGCGCGGGTTCACTCATCCTCTGCCTCCGTCACACGAGCGCACCCCGGCGCTCCCGGCTGCTCATTCGTAGGCAACCTGCCAGCTCTTGATTCCGTTCAACCAGCCCGAGCGTAGCCGGACCGGCTCGGAGATCTCGCGCAGGTTCGGCATCGCGTCGGCGATGGCGTTGAAGATCAGATCCAGTTGCAGCCGCGCCAGGTTCGCGCCGACGCAGTAGTGGGTGCCGGTGCCGCCGAATCCCACGTGCGGGTTGGGGTTTCGCAGCACGTTGAATTCGAAGGGCTTGTCGAAGCGCTCCTCGTCGAAGTTGGCCGAGGCGTAGAACAGCCCGACCCGCTGGCCCTTCTTGATGAGCTGGCCCTCGAGCTCGGTGTCCTCCAGGGCGGTGCGCTGGAAGGCGACGACCGGCGTGGCCCACCGCACGATCTCGTCCGGCGCGGTGCGCGGCCGCTCGGCCTTGTACAGCTCCCACTGCTCGGGGAAGTCCACGAACGCCTTCATGCCGTGCGTGGTGGCGTTGCGGGTGGTCTCGTTGCCCGCGACGGCCAAAAGGATGACGAACCAGGCGAATTCGTCCGAGCCCAGGGCCTCGCCGTCGACGTCGGCGGTCACGAGCTGGCTGACGATATCGTCGGCCGGGCACTTCTTGCGCTCCTCGGCCAGATTCCAGGCGTAGCCCATGACCTCGGCGTTGGCCATCTTGTAGCTGTCCTGGTACTCCGGATCGTCGTAGCCCATCATCTTGTTGGACCATTCGAACAGCTTGCCGCGGTCGGACTGCGGCACACCCAGCAGTTCGGCGATCGCCTGCAGCGGCAGCTCGCAGGCCACCTGCTGCACGAAATCGCCGCCGCCGGTCTGCTTGGCCTCGTGCACGATGCGCTCGGCGCGCTCGGTCAGCGCCTCGCGCAGACTCTGCACCGCGCGCGGGGTGAAGCCGCGGGAGATGATGCGGCGCAGCTTGTCGTGTGCCGGCGGATCGGTGTTCACCAGCATCGCGCGCTGGATATCGATCTCGTCGCGGGTGATGTCGCCGTTGAACCGGATCACCGCGGTATTGGCGTTGGTGGACCAGATCTGGGAGTTCTTCGAGATCTCCTTGATCTGGTCGAGCTTGCTGACGACCCAGTACCCGCCGTCGTCGAAGCCGCTGACGCCGTCGGGCTGATCGACCCACCACACGGGGGCGGTGCGGCGCAGCTCGGCCCACTCCTCGACGGGCAGGCGGGTGGAGAGCAGGTCGGGATCGGTGAAGTCGAAGTCGTGGGAGATGGACGGGGCTGACACGGTACCTCCTTTGGAACACGTTCCACAGGAGTGAACCACACCACATCCGATTTGTGAACACCCTTTACTAAATGATGTTCACATTTCAGTACGCGCCGTCGCCGCGCGTGACCGCGCCCATCGTGCGGGCGATCAGCAGCAGGTCGAGAACCATCGACCAGTTCTCCACGTAGGACAGGTCCAGGCGGATGGCGTCCTCGATCGACAGGTCCGAGCGGCCGCTGACCTGCCACAGGCCCGTCACTCCGGGTTTGACCAGCAGCCGTCGGCGCATCGTGCCGTCGTAGCTGTCGACCTCCCGGCGCACCTGCGGGCGCGGACCGACCACGCTCATATCGCCGCGCAGCACGTTGAAGAACTGCGGCAGCTCGTCGAGGGAGTACTTGCGGATCACCCGGCCCACCGGGGTCACCCGCGGGTCCTCTCGCATCTTGAAATATAACGGGTTCCCGCCGTCGGCGGCGATCAGATCGGCGGCGCGCGCCTCGGCGTCGGCGTACATGCTCCGGAACTTCATCATGCGGAACGGCTTGCCGCCCCGGCCGATTCGCTCCGACAGGTAGAACACCGGCCCGGGACTGGTGATCTTCACCGCGAGGGCGATGGCGATCAGCACCGGCGCGATGGCCAGCAGCGCGGCCCCGGCGAAGCAGCAGTCGAACACCGCCTTGCCGATCGACTTGGCGCGGTCGTACTGCGGCTTCTCCACGTGCAGCATCGGCATATCGGCCACCAGCCGGTGCGTCAGCCGGGTTCCGGCGATATCGACCAGGCCGGGGGCGACGATCAGCTCGACACCCGGCGAATCCAGTTCCCAGGCCAGGCGCCGGAAGTCGGACGGGCCGAGGTTGTCGGTGGCGGTGACGGCGACGGTGTCCGCACCGGTGGCTCGCACCGCGTCGAGAACCGAGCGGTCGTCTCCCACAACGGGAATCGTGCGTCCGGCGACCTCGAGATCGGGGGTGTCGCCGTCGGGAGTGCAGACGCCGACCACGTGATAGCCCGACGACGGATCGCGGGAGAATGCCGCGACCATGGCGGCCGCGGCGCCGCGGCTGCCCACCACCAGGACCCGGACCGCGTACCGCCCGCTCAGGCGGTGCCCGGCCACCCAGCGCCGCCACAGCCGCCGCTGCACCATCAGGCCCGCCAGCCCGAGCGGCAGGGCGATCGCGAGATATCCGCGCGCGATATCGAAGCGGAAGATCAGCGACAGCATGGCGATCACGCCGAACAGCCGCAGCGTCGCGGCCACCAATCGCCGGTATTCCTCTGTGCCACTGCCGATTACGCGCGGCGAGCGGGCACCGGCGGCGGCCAGGAACGCCGCCCACACCAGCCCCAGCAGGATGGACACCACCGTGTAGCGCACCTCCAGCGGCAGCGTGCTGGCCAGCGGCGGGTCGACCGGGCCGCCGAAGCGGATCACCTGCGCGGTGGCGACCGCGAGGCCGACCACCACCAGATCGCCCACCCACAGTCGGCGCGCGTATTCGAGCTGCCAGCGTTCTCGTTCGGACCGCGGTGTCCCCGATGCGCGCGTGGCCGCACCGGCTCGAAGTTCGAAATTCATGAATGAATACACCTCCCCCACACCGTGGCAATCCCGATGGGTTCGACGGTGTTTCGCCGTTCCGAAGACGAATGTTACTGGGCCGATCTTCGGTGCGCGCGCCGAATTCCCAGCGGCACAGAATATCTCGACGGTAGCCGGAAACATGGCAACCGGTTTGCTGTTGAATCCCCTGGTCTTCCCGCCAGTCCCGGCGCGGACCGGTGCGGCTGCGGCCGCACGATCAGCAGTACCCCTATTTCGCAAGAGTCGTTCGGAAGTTTTCCGGGGACTTTCTCCGGCTGGCACGAAACCGACCGGAATTCACGTGGCACGACGGCCGAAAATCGGGGGAATCGTGTTGTAACGTAAGGCTCGTCGATGCCGACCTGATGATCGTCCCGGCATTTTTCGCCGGGCACCCGGTCCCGGCGAGAGGTGGGGAATTCTTCGTGCGATGCCGCCTGTGTGATTCCGGCCGGCTGGCCAGCGTGCTCGATCTGGGCGCCACGCCGCCGTGCGAGAAATTCCTGACCGCCGCGGAACTCGATCTTCCCGAGGCGACCTATCCGCTGCATCTGCGACTGTGCGAGGACTGCCTGCTGCTGCAGATCCCGGCGCTGATCACCCCGGAGGAGACCTTCACCGAGTACGCCTACTACTCCTCCTACTCCGACAGCTGGGTGCGCCACGCCAACGCCTTTGTCGCCCAAGCGATCCGCCAGCTCGGGCTGGGCCCGGAATCGTTGATCGTGGAGGTCGCCAGCAACGACGGCTACCTGCTGCGGCACGCGGTCGCGGCGGGGGTGGGCACGCTGGGCATCGAACCCTCGGTCAACGTCGGCGCCGCGGCGCGCACGCACGGCGTACCGACGGTCACCGCATTCCTCGACGAGGAGCTGGCGGCGAAGATCCGCGCCGAGCACGGCGCCGCCGACCTGGTGGTGGCCAACAACGTCTACGCGCACGTGCCGGACCTGCTCGGGTTCACGCGGTCGCTGCGCGCGCTGGTGGCCGACGACGGGTGGGTCTCCGTCGAGGTGCACCACGCGCTGAACCTGGTGCGGCTCGGCCAGTTCGACACCATCTACCACGAGCACTTCCAGTACTACACGCTGCTGTCGGCCCAGCGCGCGCTCGCCACCGGCGGCCTCACGGTCGTCGACGTCGAGCAATTGCCCACCCACGGCGGATCGCTGCGGCTGTGGGCACGGCCGCTACCCGACGCCACCCCCACCGCCCGCGTCCAACGCCTGCTCCAGACCGAGCGCCAGGCCGGATTGCACTGTGCGGCAGGGTATTCCGGTCTCCGCCCGCGCGCGGAGCAGGTGCGCCACGAGCTGTTGCGGTTCCTGCTGGACTGCCGCGCCGCGGGCCGCCGCGTGGCCGGATACGGCGCCCCGGGCAAGGGCAACACGCTGCTGAACTACTGCGGCATCCGCCCGGATCTGCTGTCCTACACCGTCGATCGCAACCCGTACAAGCACGGCCGCTACACCCCCGGCACGCGCATCCCGATCCATCCGACCGAGCGCCTCGACGCCGACCGGCCGGAGGTCGTGGTCGCGCTGCCGTGGAATCTCGAGACCGAGATCACCGCACAGCTGCGACATCTCGCCGACTGGGGCGCGGAACTGGTGTATCCACTGCCCATCCTGCACCACGCCGATCTATCCGGGGGCCGGAGATGAAGGTTGTTCTGTTCTGTGGCGGTTACGGCATGCGCATGCGCGGCGGCTCCGGAGATCCGGTGCCCAAGCCCATGCAGATGGTCGGGCCACGGCCGCTGATCTGGCACGTCATGCGCTACTACGCGCACTTCGGGCACAAGGACTTCATCCTGTGCCTGGGATACGGTGCGGCCCATATCAAGAACTACTTCCTGACCTACGAGGAGTCGGCGTCCAACGACTTCGTCATCCGGGGCGGACAGGTCGAGCTGCTGGGGTCCGACATCAGCGACTGGACCATCACGTTCGTCGACACGGGTGTCGAGTCCGCGATCGGCGAACGGCTACGCCGGGTGCGCGGGCACCTGGCCGGTGAACGGTACTTCCTGGCCAACTACGCCGACGTCCTCACCGACGCGCCGCTGGACGAGATGATCGACAAGTGCACGGCGTCGGGGGCCGCGGCGTCGATGATGATCGTCCCGCCGCAGTCGTCGTTCCACTGCGTGGATGTCAACGATGCCGGTGAGGTCGAGCGGATCACCCCGGTGTCGCGGCTGCAGATCTGGGAGAACGGCGGCTTTTTCGTGCTCACCCAGGAGATCTTCGACCTGCTCCCGCCCGGCGGCGACCTGGTGGAGGACGCGTGCGGCGCGCTGGCCGCACAGCATCGGCTGTTCGGCTACCAGCACCTGGGGTTCTGGAAACCGGCCGACACGTTCAAGGAGCGCGCCGAACTCGACGCCGCCTATCACGTCGGCGACCGGCCGTGGATGGTGTGGGAGCACGGCGTGAAGGACGCGGCATGCTGAGGCTGGCCGCGCACGTCCGCGAGATCGCGTTGCTGGCCGCGCACTGCGACGACCTCCCCCTCGGCGCGGGCGGCACCCTGCTCACGCTCGCCGAATCCGTTGCCGGACTGCGGGTCCGGGCGCTGGTGCTGTGCGGCGGTGGCGGTGTGCGGGCCGCCGAGGAGCGCGCGGCACTCGAATCCTTCTGCCCGGACGCCGATGTGCGCCTGACGGTGCTGGACCTGCCCGACGGACGCACGCCCGCGCACTGGAATGCGGTCAAGACCGCCGTCGCGCGACTGCGCCGCGAGGGCGAGCCCGATCTCGTGTTCGCCCCCCAGCGCGGTGACGCCCACCAGGACCACCGCCTGCTGGCGGAGTTGGTGCCCACCGAGTTCCGCGACCACCTGGTGCTCGGCTACGAGATCCTCAAGTGGGAGACCGATACGCCGCGGCCCACCGTGTACGTCCCGCTCACCACGAAGATCGCCCGGCGCAAGGCCGAGCTGCTCGTCGAACACTATCCCTCGCAACGGGATCGGGACTGGTTCGACGAGCACGCCTTCCTCGGCCTGTCCCGGCTGCGCGGCGTCCAGTGCCGCACCGGACATGCCGAGGGCTTCGTGATCGACAAGGCCACAGTCGTTTTCGGAGGTGTGTGACCATGCGCGTGCTCGTCACCGGGCATCAAGGGTACCTGGGGACCGTCATGGTCCCGGTGCTGCGATCCGCCGGACATCAGGTCGTGGGCCTGGACGTCGGCTACTACGCCGACTGCGTGCTGGGCGCCCTGCCCGCCGATCCCTCGGGAATCGTCACCGATCTGCGCGATGTGACCGCCGAGCAGCTGACCGGGTTCGATGCCGTGATCCACCTGGCGGCGCTGTCGAACGATCCGCTGGGCGCGCTGGCACCGCGGATCACCTTCGACATCAACTATCACGCCTCGGTGCGGCTGGCCCGGCTGGCCAAGGCCGCCGGGGTGCACCGCTTCCTGTACGCGTCGACGTGTTCGGTCTACGGCGCGGCCGGTGCCGAACTCGTCGGCGAGCGCGCGCCGCTGCGGCCGCTCACGCCCTATGCCGAGAGCAAGGTGCGCGTGGAGGCCGCCGTGGCCGCGCTCGCCGACAGCGGCTTCTGCCCGGTATTCCTGCGCAATGCCACCGCCTTCGGCTTCTCGCCGCGGCTGCGCGCCGATATCGTGCTGAACAACCTCGTCGGCTACGCCGTGCTCACCGGGGAGGTGCGGGTGCTCTCCGACGGCACCCCGTGGCGGCCGCTGGTGCACGCCGCCGATATCGCGGCGGCGTTCGCGCTGTGCCTGACCGCACCGGCCGAGCGAATCTCCGGCCGGGCTTACAACATCGGCGACGAATCCAACAATCTCACCGTCGCCGAGATCGCGCAGGCCGTGGCGGCGGCGGTGCCGCGATCGCGGCTGGTGATCACGGGTGAGACCGGCGCCGACCCGCGTTCCTACCGGGTCGACTTCGCCAGGGCGCGAGCGGAATTGGGCTTTTCGGCGCGCTGGAGCGTGGCCGACGGCGCCGTCGAGCTGTATCGCGAGTATGTGGCGCGCGGCCTCACCGCCGCCGACTTCTCCGACAGGTTCACCCGGCTGGCGCGCCTGCGCGCCCTGCGGGACGCGGGGGTGCTGGACGAGAGCCTGCGCCGCGTGCGGATCGGGGCGTGAGGCCGTGCGCATCGAGGGCACCGAACTGGCCGATGTGCTGGTGCTGTTACCCGATCCGTTCCGCGACGACCGCGGGTTTTTCACCCGCACCTTCGATGCCGCGGAGTTCGACGCCCGGCTGGGCGTGCGCGGCGCGGCAGCGTCGTTCGTGCAGGATTCGCAGTCGCGGTCGGTGCGCGGCGTGGTGCGCGGGCTGCACGGCCGGGCCGGGCGGGGTGAGGCGAAACTGGTGCGCTGCGCCCACGGCGCCGTCCACGACGTCCTGATCGACATCCGCCGCGCCTCGCCGACATTCGGCCACCGGCAGCAATTCCTGTTGGACGACAACGACTTCCGGAACCTGTACGTACCGCCCGGCTTTCTGCACGGCTTCCAGGCCCTGACCGAGACCGCCGACGTGTGCTACCGGATCGACCGCCCGCACGACCCGGCCGAGGATCTCGCCGTCGCCTTCGACGATCCGGACCTGGCCATACCGTGGCCGCGTCCCGTCACCGCGGTCTCGGACCGGGACCGCGAGGCCGGGAGTTGGGCCGCGCTCCGGGCCACGCTCGAGGACGGCGGGCGATGAGCGCCCTCGGCTGCCGCGCCTGTGGCGGCACGACGCTCGCCCGGGTGCTCGATCTCGGGAAGGTCCCGGCCGCCAACCACTTCCCGGTCGTCGACGAGCCGGTCGGCGCGGATCCCCTGCACGCCCTGTCGATGGATTGGTGCCGCGGCTGCGGTCTGGCCCAGCTGGCCGACGACGACACCGCGGTCGCCGAGCCGCGCGGGCTGGAGCCCCAGGCGCTGCGCGACCAGGCCGCCGCGGCCGTGGCCCGGGTCGCCCGCGACGGCTGGCTGTCCGGGGGCACGGCGCGGGAGTTCGGCAGCCCGCACGGCGGCACCTGGCTGCCGCTGCTGGCCGCGCACGGATTCTCCGAAATCCATTCCCGGCCCGCCCATGTCGTGCTCGACAGCTTCGGGCTCATGCACGAACCGGACCAGCGCGCCGCGATCGCCGACCGCGCGGCCGCCACCCGCCGCGACGGCGTGCTGCTGCTGCAGTTCCACTCGCTGCGCACGATCGTGCAGCGGCAACAGTGGAATGCGTTGCGGCACGGCCACTTCGCCTACTACTCACTCACCGCGCTGCGGCACCTGCTCGGCACGGCCGGGCTGCATCCGGTCACCGCGTGGGAGTTCGATCTGTACGGCGGCACGGTGCTCGTCGCCGCCGTGCCCCGGCCCACCGAACCCGGCGAGCCGGTGCGCGGCATCCTCGACGCCGAGCGCGACCTCGCCGATCCGGCGGCGCTCGGGCCGCTGCAGGAGGCCGCCGACAAGGATGTGCGAGATCTGCGGGTATGGCTGGAATACGAAGCCGCGCAGGACAATCGGATCTACGCCTACGGCGCCGCCTCCCGCGCCGTGGCGCTGTTCGCCCGCGCCGGGCTGGACCGCCGCCTGCTGGCCGGGGTCGCCGACGCCTCCCCCGCCAAACACGGCCGCCGCATGCCCGGCACCGATATCCCCATCATCACTGCGGCCCAGCTCGTCGCGGCGCGGCCGCATCGGATCCTGCTCACGCTGCCCGACCTGCTCCCCGAGGTGCAGGCCCGGCTGCCCGCGCTCAACGGCCGGTGGGTCGTGCAGGTTCCGCAACCGCCATAGACCGCGGCGGAAGGATCCGGCAGCCGCCGGGCAACGAATCACAGGGCAATACGACTGTGTCCGTAGGGGTTACGGCGCAACCAGATAGACCTGATGAGGGAAGCAGGGGAAATCATGAGGGGTAGATCTCGGCGTGCCGTCGCACGCCATACCGCCGCCGCGGCGGCCGTCACGCTCGCCGTGGCACTGGCCGGTGGCACCGCGGGTGCCGGAGTCGACAGCGTCACCAGCATCGTCGATCGCGGTGACCGCACCGTGGAGGCCATCCAGTCCGACACCCGCATCGACTTCGTGCCGCCACTGGACGGAAATCCGCTCAGCCGCGAGTGGTTCCACCACGGCCGGGCGAGCTACCACGTCGCCGGTCCCGACGCCGACGACTGGCAGGGGCACATCACGATCGGCTACATGGTCGGCTATCCGGCCACGTTCAATGGCAAGATCAAATTCCAGTACTACACGCCCGGGCTCGGCGTCGAGCTCGGCAATGAGCCGAAACTTCAAGTATTCGACCTGATTCCGCAGCTCGGTGTCGAGCTCGAGGTGGGCTTCGGCCCGGGAATCCAGACCGTCGAGTGCGCGGGCGGCGATATCTTCGGCCGCGACGGCTTCATCCAGATGTCGGGCTTCCACGGCTCGGTGACCGGTGTCCTCGGCCAGACCACGATCCGCCCGTTCGTGAAGGTGGTCAGCGGCGCCGGTGACACGGTGATCACCTACGGCCCGCTCTGGACGATCTGACCTCAGCGCAGCAGCTCCGGACGGCGGCGCACCGTCGCCACCGTCCGGACCCGCAGCCGATCCGCCGCCTGCCGCACCAGGCGCAGGTCGCCCGCCAGCACATCGGCCCGCGGGATCAGGTCCGGGTATTCGCGGCCCAGCCGATGGTGGAAGCGTGCCATCTCCGTCAGCTTGGACACCGTCGAGGTGCGGCTGCACAGGTTGAACGACGAATTGCGCCAGGCCGCGGCCATCTCCGGCATCC
>NZ_JARWQD010000146.1 GCF_029869545.1 Nocardia wallacei
CTTTGTGGGGGTGCCATATATCCCGCGTTCGGTGGTTGCCATTTATTCCCCTTAAGGGGGGTCCCCAAATTCCCCCCCCCCCCCCCCCCCCCGGGCGTTTGCCGGGGACGTATGAGCCAGCCATTTGCCCGGCGCGGTTGAGGCAGCACCCGTGGCCGTGCCGGTAGGGTCTGCCTGGAGTTTGCCGATCGGCGTCGACCCCGGAGGATGGCATGCGTGTGCGCACACCACTGCTGATGCTTGTGCTCGGGCTGGCGCTTGCCGCTTGCGGGAACGATGATTCCGGCAGCGCGGCAACGAGTTCGGCTGCGCCGGAACAGGTGTCGTCCGGTACCGGCATTCCGCTCGGCCGGACCGCCCGCGTCCCGGTCCCGGCCGACGCCGAGATGGTGATCCTGGTTCCGGCGGCATGGCGGGACACCGCCTCCGCGTTGCGCTGTACGGCCGTCGACACCACGACCGGAGAGCAGATCGCGCTGCGCCCGGCATCGGAACCGGCTGCGCCGCAGGGCGATCCCGCATGGGTGGCCGTATGGGCCATCTCGGCCGGGCCCACCGCGACCCTCGAGGTCGGGTGCCAGGACCCGGAATCGAAGATCCCGCCGGGCGGCGGCAGCGAGATCCGGGTGGAACCGCGCGGGATCTACCCGATGCCGTCGTCCCCGGGGCAGCCGGGCACGGTGACGGTCACCGGGGACTTCGACGGCAAGGAGGTCTCCCTGGTGTCCGGACAGACGCTCGAGGTCTCGCTCGCGGCGAACCCGACCACCGGATACCAGTGGGAGCTGGGCGCCCTCGACCAGACCATCCTGGCGCAGGTCGGGGAGCCGGAGTTCCGTCCCGCCGCCGAATCCGGCAACATCGTGGGCGCGGGCGGCAACTCCATCTGGCGCTTCGTGGCCAAGGCACCCGGCGGCACCGAACTGCGGATGGGATACGCCCGCCCGTGGGAGCAGGGCAGCGAACCGGCCGAGCATTTCACGCTGAAGGTGGCCGTCGGCCACTGAGCGCGGGAATTTCTGCCCGGGCGCGGCGGCTGTAGTAGCGGGCTGTTCGCCGGTCGGCGATAGGCTCGGCTCGGGTTGTCCGCGCGTGATCGGAGAGATGTTTGTCTGCAACGGATATCGCCTCGGCCAGTACCCGCGGAGCCCGCGGATGACCGAATCGATCGATGCCGTGACACAGGAACTGGACGACGGATTCGCCGCCCGGCACGCCGAACTGGCGCACGGGTACGGCGGCAGCGGCGATCCCGACGACCCCGCACTCGTCCAGGCGATGCAGATGGTGCTGCACATCCCGAAGGCCGATCCGCCGCCGCGCAGCGCCCTGCTCGAGGCGGCGGCCGCGGCGGCGGTGGCCCTGTGCCTGGATCCGCGCGTGGGCCCGGAGGAGGAGTGGGAACAGCGGTACCTGGCGTGGAAACGCTCGCGCATCCGCAAGGTCGCGCGGCGAGCCCGGGGCGCGCAGTGGCTGGCGGCGAACGAGGTCGACGGGGTGACCGTGGACGTCGGCGGTGCGCAGGCCCGGGCGCTGGTTCCCGGCCCGGTCGGCGATATCGACCCGCGCATCCGGAAGCTGCAGATCGGCGGCACCGACCTGGAGCACGACGATCCGGGCCCGGCCGATCCGGAACTTCCTGTGCTATGGGTGAACTCGACACTGGGTATGACTGTGGGCAAGGCCGCCGCACAGGTCGGGCACGCGAGCATGCTGCTGGCCGGTGCGCTGCCGGTGGAACAGGCCTTCGCGTGGTCGCTGCGCGGGTTCCGGTGCGCGGTCCGCGACGCGAGCCCGCAGCGGTGGCCGGGGCTGTGCGAGCGGGTCCGGCAGGGCACGGCCACGGCCGTGCGCGACGCGGGCTTCACGGAGGTGGCGCCCGGTTCGATCACCGTGATCGCCGAGCCCCCGGGCGGTGCGCCGCCGCGGTGACCCGCCCGCGCCCAGCGGTCGACGCGGCCGCGCGAATGCGGCAGGATCGGTGCACGAGGTCGGGAGAGGTGCCACGGATATGACGACACTGTGGATCGTGCTCGGTGTCTGGGTCGTGTGCTCGATACCGATCGCGCTGATGCTGGGCCGGTTGTTCCGCTCGCCGCGCCCGCGTCCGGGCAGGAGTCCCGAATCACACCGCCGCGATGGCGAATTCGCACCCGACCGGCAGCGCGGCCGACTATGACACATAGCGTGCAAACCGACCACGTTGAGAACGATTCGCGCGCGTGGGCCAAGATGGAGCCCGTGCCGCAACCGGATCCCGATCTGCTCATCGACTTCAACGAGGTGACCGTCCGGCGCTCGGGCCA
The DNA here is from genome assembly GCF_029869545.1 of Nocardia wallacei. Taxonomy (GTDB): domain Bacteria; phylum Actinomycetota; class Actinomycetes; order Mycobacteriales; family Mycobacteriaceae; genus Nocardia; species Nocardia wallacei_A. The sequence continues at coordinate 2,307 of NZ_JARWQD010000146.1, forward strand.
CACCCTGGTGGGTCCCGTCACCTGGCAGGTGGAACTCGACGAACGCTGGGTCGTGCTCGGCCCCAACGGCGCCGGCAAGACCTCGCTGCTGCGCATGGCCGCCGCCGAGGTGCATCCGACGTCGGGTGTCGCCAATCTGCTGGGCGAGGTGCTGGGCCGCACCGACGTCACCGAACTGCGCCCGCGCATCGGATTGTCGTCGGCGGCGGTGGCCAGCCGGGTCCCGCTGGACGAGAAGGTCGGAGATCTGGTGGTGTCGGCCGGTTACGCGGTGATGGGACGCTGGCGCGAGGAGTACGACGACGTCGACACCGACCGCGCCATCGACATGCTGGAAAGCCTGGGTGCCGAACACCTTTCCGATCGCGCCTACGGCACCCTGTCCGAGGGCGAGCGCAAACGCGTGCTGATCGCGCGGGCCCTGATGACCGATCCGGAACTGCTACTGCTGGACGAACCGGCCGCGGGGTTGGATCTCGGTGGGCGCGAGGAATTGGTGGAGAAGCTGGGCGACCTGGCCGCCGACCCCGATGCCCCGGCGACCGTGCTGGTGACCCACCATGTCGAGGAGATCCCGCCCGGCTTCACCCACGCCCTGCTGCTGAACGAGGGTGCCGTGGTCGCGCAGGGGCTGCTGGAAGAGGTGGTGACGGCCGAGAAGCTCAGCGAGGCATTCCGCCAGTCGATCACGCTGGATCGCATCGGCGGCCGCTACTTCGCCCGCCGCTCGCACCGCCTGGGCCGCCACCGCCGCGCCTGAAGCGAGCGCACCTCCCCCCACGGACGCAACCAAGCAGGCGCTAGGGTGCGAAGTGTGAGCGAGCTTGCGAGTGAACCGAAGGCCCAGCACGCCGTGCGCACGGCGGAGCCGAGCGTCAGCGAGGTGGCGTCGTGAGTGAGGCTGTTGCCGAGCCCGATTCGACGCCCGCGGCACCCAAGGACGCCTCCACGGTGATGCTGGTGCGCGACGGCGCGTCCGGTCCCGAGGTGTTCATGCAGCGGCGGGCGCAGGCCATGGCCTTCGCGGCGGGCATGACGGTATTTCCGGGCGGTGGCGTGGACGCCACCGACGCGCAGGCCGAAATCGCCTGGGCGGGACCCGATCCGGCGTGGTGGGGCGAGCGGTTCGGCACCGACGCGGCGCGGGCGCAGGCGCTGGTGTGTGCCGCGGTGCGCGAGACGTTCGAGGAGTGCGGCGTGCTGCTGGCCGGGCCGACCGCCGACACCGTGGTCTCCGATACCACCGTCTACCGGGACGCGCGCGCCCAGCTCGAGCGCCGCGAGCTGTCGCTGGGTTCCTTCCTCGCCCGCGAGAACCTCGTGCTCCGCGCGGATCTGCTGCGCCCGTGGGCCAACTGGATCACGCCCGTCGTCGAGGAGCGCCGCTACGACACCCACTTCTTCGTCGCGATCCTGCCGGACGGACAGCGCGCCGACGGCGCCACCTCCGAGGCCCACGAGGTCGCGTGGCGCACGCCCGCGCAATCGCTGGAGCGCTGGCGGGCGGGCACGGATGTGCTGCTCCCGCCCACCTGGTCGCAGCTGACGGCGCTCGGCGAATTCGCTTCCACCGCAGACATTCTCGCGGCCACGCCGGTGATCGAGCCGATCCAGCCGGTGTTCTCGACGGTCGAGGGCAAGCCCATGCTCCAGTTCCCCGGTAACGCCCGCTATTTCGCCGACCTCCCGGACGGTTCCCGTCTGCGCGGCTCGCAGCGGCCCTAGCCGGGTGCCGATGCCGTACCGCCCGCCGCCCGCTGCCGATACGGTGTCCCAGTAGGCTCCCGCTGTGGCCGAATTCGTGACCGTGGACCGCGCCGAGGCGGGGATTGCCGTGCTGCGTTTCGCGCGGCCGCCGATGAACCTCATCGATGTGCAACTGGCGCTCGAGCTGTCGGACGCCGCCGCAGACATCGCCGGGGACGCCGAGATCGCGGCGGTCGTCGTCTACGGCGACGAGCGTGTGTTCTGCGCCGGTGACGAGCTGACCGAGCTGGCGCGACTGTCGGCGGAGCAGGCCGAGGCCATGGCCGGGGACCTGCAGCGCGCGCTGGGCTGCCTGGCCCGGATCCCGCAGCCCACGGTCGCCGCCATCAGCGGCTATGCGCTCGGCGCCGGGCTGGAGCTGGCGCTGGGCGCCGACCGCCGGATCATCGGGGACAACGTGAAGCTCGGGCTGCCGCAGATCCGGGCGGGCCTGATCCCGCTGGCCGGGATCCGGCGGCTGAGCCTGCTGATCGGCCCGGCCCACGCCAAGGATCTGGTGTACTCCGGGCGCTTCGTCGAGCCCGCCGAGGCGGCGGCGATCGGCCTGGCCGACGAGGTGGTCGCGCCCGACGACGTCTACACCGCGGCGCTGGGCTGGGCCCGGCAGTTCATCGGCGGCCCGGCCCGCGCGCTGGCCGCCGCCAAGCGGGTCTTCGAGGCCGGTACGCACGGCCACGACCGCGCCCGCGCCGAGTGGGCCGAGCTGTTCACGACCGAAGACCGCAGCATAGGAACACGTTCTTATTTGGCGGCGGGTCCGGGGTCGGCCGAATTCGTGGGCCGCTGATCTCCCCGTGCTGGTCGCTCGAGTACGCTAGCGGACCATGACCGCACGTCCTGACGACCCCGCGCCGAACCCGCACGCCACCGAGGCGGAGGTCGAGGCCGCGCGCACCGACAACAAGCTCGCCCAGGTGCTGTATCACGACTGGGAGGCCGAGACCTACGACGACAAGTGGTCGATCTCCTACGACGAGCGCTGTATCGAGTACGCCCGCGGCCGCTTCGACGCCGTCGCCCCGAACGCCCCGCTGCCCTACGGGCGCGCCCTCGAGCTGGGCTGCGGCACGGGCTTCTTCCTGCTCAATCTGATGCAGGCCGGAGTGGCGGAGAAGGGTTCGGTCACCGATCTGTCCCCCGGCATGGTGAAGGTGGCGCTGCGCAACGCCGAACACCTCGGCCTGGACGTGGACGGCCGGGTGGCCGACGCCGAGACCATCCCGTACGACGACGACACCTTCGACCTCGTCGTGGGGCACGCTGTGCTGCACCACATCCCGGACGTCGAGCTGGCGCTGAAGGAATGCCTGCGGGTGCTCAAGCCGGGCGGCCGCTTCGTCTTCGCCGGTGAGCCGACCACCGTGGGCAACTTCTACGCCCGCAAGCTGGGCCAGCTCACCTGGAAGGTCACCACCGAGGTCACCAGGCTGCCGTTCCTGCGCGAGTGGCGGCGTCCGCAGGAGGAACTCGACGAGTCCTCCCGCGCGGCCGCGCTCGAGGCCGTGGTCGACCTGCACACCTTCGATCCGTCGGACCTGGAGGCCATCGCCCGCTCGGCCGGTGCGGTCGAGGTGCACGCGGAGACCGAGGAGTTCGCCGCGGCGCTGTGGGGCTGGCCCGTGCGCACGTTCGAGGCCGCCGTGCCCGCCGAGAAGCTCACCTGGCGCTACCGCATCGCCCAGTACCGGGCCTGGCTGGGCCTGAGCAAGCTGGACGAGCGCGTGCTGCGCCACATCGTGCCGCGCCGGTTCTTCTACAACGCGATGATCACCGGCGTGAAGCCGATGGCCGCCGGGAAGTAGTGCGCCGCAGCGGTTTCGGATCGAACCGCGCCTCGTCGTCACCTCGGCCGCGGTGGGCGGTGTAATGGGCTATCGGTTTTCTCGCGAAGACGTCGAGTACCTGCGCGGTGCCGCCGGGGATTCGGCCTTGGCCGAGGTGGATCGGCTGGCCTTGACGGCGGCGTCGCTGGTGGGGGACCTGGAGCGGGTGCGGCGCGAGCACGGGGAGTGGGCGGGCGCGCTGGTGGAAACGGTGCGGCTGCGCCGCCGGGCGGTGGCGAAGTTCGACGGGGCAGGGGAGTGGCTGTTCACCGATGACGCCCTGCAGCAGGCGACGCCGAGTGCGGTGGCGAAGCATCGTGCACGGCGGCTGGCGGGCCGGGCCGTACACGATGTGACCTGTTCGATCGGCGCGGAACTGGCCGCGCTGCACGAGGTCTGCCCCGCCGTGCTGGGCAGCGACCTCGACGACGTGCGGCTGGTCATGGCGGCGCACAACCTGTCCGATGCGCGGAACGTGTTGCTGGCCAGGGCGAATGCGCTGGCGCCGTGCAGCTCCGATGCGGTCGTGATCGCCGATCCGGCCCGGCGGTCGGACGGCCGCCGCACCCACGATCCGGCGCGGCTGCAACCGCCGCTGCCGGATCTGCTCGACGCGTACCGCGGCCGCGACCTGGTCGTAAAGTGTGCTCCCGGACTGGATTTCGACAGCTTCGCGCCACGCCGGGCGGCCCGGAGCGCGCCCGGCGGTGCGAAGGACGCGGCGACCGGGGGCGGTGCGGACGAGGTGCCGCCCGGGCCCGACGATGGACGGGGACGAGCGGGGTCGGGGCGGGTGGGCACCGGTGCCGGACGCGGCGCGGCGACCGGACTGCGTTGGGACGGCGAGGTGGAGGTGGTCTCGCTGGACGGTGCGGTCCGGGAGGCGTGCCTGTGGTCGGCGGGCCTCGCCGATCCCGGGACCTCCCGGCGCGCAACCGTATTGACCTCCGGCGGCTCGTCCTGGTCGGTGACCGACGCCGAGCCGGACGACATCCCCGACCGGGCGCCGGGCGAGTGGATCATCGACCCGGACGGTGCCGTGGTGCGCGCGGGACTGGTCCGTCACTACGCGGCGAAACACGGGCTGTGGCAACTGGATCCCCGGATCGCCTACCTGACAGGTGACCGGGTTCCCGCCGGTGTCCGCGGCTTCCGCATCCTCGATCGCCTCGACCTGCGCGAGAAGACCCTGCGCGCCGAACTGCGGCGACGTGACTGTGGTCCGCTCGAGATCCTCACCCGGGGAGTCGATATCGATCCCGACGCGTTGCGCGCCAGGCTCAAACCCCGTGGCGCACAGCCGCATACGCTGGTCATCACCCGAATCGGCCGCACCCCGACGGTTTTCCTCTGCGAGACGCCGCCGGTCCGCTGAGAGCGCCCCCCGGGCCTAGTCCTCGTCCGGCTTGAAGGCGAACAGTTCGCCGATGCGGGTCGTCACGACCACATCGCCCTCGGCGCTCACCGCGGTGCCGACGGCGGTGCCCTGCGCGCCCGGTAACTCGGCCGAGGCGACGGTGGTGCCGTCGCTGGGCTGGAAGGTGACCAGGCTCAGCGTGTCGCCGATGGGGGCGACCACGTAGCCGGTGTCGCCCGCGGTCTGCACCGGCCGTCCGCGCAGCTGCAGATCCTTGCGCTCCCAGGCGATCCGGACCGCGTCGCCCTCGTCGCGCAGCGCCAGCAGATGGCCGTCGTCACCGCCGGGAATCAGCAGGCCGTCCTGCTCGGACACCGCGCCGCGCGGCGAGAAGCCCAGCGGCTGAGTCCATTTCGTGCGACCGTCGGCCGCGTCGACGGCGAGCAGCCGTCCGCTGTTGTCACCGACGTACACGGTCGTGCCGTCCGCCGCGAGCGTGGGAGCGGTCGCGCTGCCCTCGGCGAGGATGTCGACGCTCCACTCCTGCCGGATCTGCTTGTCCGCGTAGCGAAGTGCCACCAGCGATGCCATCGGCGCGCCGGGCCGCCAGACCGTCACGTAGAAGCGCCCCGACCCCTCCTCGATGGCCGATACGTTCGCCACCGGGCACTGCGGCCCGCCCGTCACACAGTCGCCGATGCCCTGGCCGTCCGGTGGCCGCGGCAGCCCGGCCTGGGTCAGGAAGTCGGGCTCGCCCAGCGCCTGGAAGGTGGCCGACCGCAGGTTCCCCGTCTGCCGGTCCACGACGTCGACCTGGCCGGACTGGGTCACCGACAGCACATCGCCCTCGCTGGTGAACTGCACCGATACCGGCACGCCCGCGACCGGTGTGCGCCACCGCGGTTGGCCGAGCGCGTTGAAGGAGATCAGCCCGCCGTTGTCGCCGACGTAGACATTGTCCAGCCCGTCCACCGCCGAGCCGGCGGCGATCGCGTCCGGCCCCATGGGATTGCAGAACCGTTTGCGGCCGGTCGGCATCTGGAAGGCGAACATGGCGCCGACGGTGCCCGGCTTGCCGACGCAGTCGCCCGGCATGCGCGTGGTCACGAACAGCTGCCCGCCCGGGCCGATGAGGGTGGCGGCCGCCGCGGGCCCGCCCAGCGGCCGGGTCCAGCTCGGGACCAGGTGCCGCGATCCGGTGACCGGGCTGGCACCGCTGTTGCGGGCGTCGTGGTAGGCCGCCGGCCAACCCTTGCCCGGGCCCACCTTGATGTCGTCCAATGTGGTGCTGCCGCACCCGCTCAGCGCGAGCATGCCGACCGCACCGAGGACGGCGGTGGCCGTGCCGATCCGCGACCGCGCGCGACGGCGTGGGGTCGGACGGTGATCGGTCTCTATGTCCCCACCCCGATCGTGCTCGCTGCGCGGGGATCGCCGGCTGCCGCTTCGCACCTGCTGGACTCCCATCTGCTTGTACGGGCCTGCACGAGACTAGAACATCGGCACCGCTACCACCGGGCTGGGTGAGCCCGGAATCCGCCGTGTCCGCCCGATCGTGCCGCATCCGCGGTTGTCCGAGGGCAGCCGTTGTCGCGGCGCGCCGCGAAAGTACCCTGGTACCTCGACGACGACACCGCCGGACGACACCGTCGCCCGCTGGACTCTAGGGAGCAAGTTCGTGACGAGCATGTGGGGCGCGCCGCTGCGCTCGCGATGGCGGGGATCGCGCCGCCGCGACCCGGAGCAGGCGCGCTTTCTGACGATGGCGTCGTTGCGCTGGGTGTTCGCCAACCGGGCGTATACGCCCTGGTACCTGGTGCGGTACTACCGGCTGTTCAAGTTCCGCCTGGCCAATCCGCATATCGTGCTGCGCGGCATGGTGTTCCTGGGCCGCGGGGTGGAGATTCACGCGACGCCCGAGCTGAGCCGCATGGAGATCGGCAAGTGGGTGCACATCGGCGACGGCAATGCCCTGCGCTGCCACGAGGGGTCGCTGCGCATCGGCGACAAGGTGGTGTTCGGCAAGGACAACGTCGTCAACACCTACCTCGACATCGAGATCGGCGAGTCCACGCTGGTCGCCGACTGGTGCTACATCTGCGACTTCGACCACAAGATGGACGACATCACCCTGCCGATCAAGGATCAGGGCATCGTGAAGAGCCCGGTGCGCATCGGGCCCGACACCTGGATCGCCGCCAAGGTGACCGTGCTGCGTGAGACGCGGGTCGGCCGCGGCTGCGTCCTGGGTGCGCACGCCGTGGTCAAGGGCGATATCCCGGACTACGGCATCGCCGTGGGCGCGCCCGCGAAGGTGGTCAAGAACCGCAAGGAGGCGTGGGAGGCGGGCGCCGAGGAGCGGGCCAAGTACATCGCGGCGCTGGAGGACATCGAGCGCAAGAAGAACGGTGTGGGCACGCCGCAGGCCGGATAGGCGTCGCCGAACTTGTCGGAGCGGGGCGGTACCTTCACCCCCATGAACCGGTACGCCGCCCTGCTACGCGGGATCATGCCCAGCAACCCGAACATGCGCAACGAGAAGCTGCGCGCGGTGTTCGAGGGCCTGGGGTTCGGTGCGGTGGGTTCGGTGCTCAGTAGCGGCAATATCGTGTTCGGCTGCGCCGCAACCGATATCGCCGCGCTGGAGGCGCGCATCCAGCAGGCGCTCACCACCGAGTTGGGCATCGGTGGCGGCACCATCATCCGCAGCCGGGACGAGTTGCGGGCGCTGGTCGATTCCGATCCGTTCCCGGGGCTCACGCACGCCCGCGGCACCTACCTGACCGTGACGTTCGTGAAGGACGGCACGCAGGGCCCGCCCGGTCCGCTGCCGGAGGAACTCGCCTCGGGCATGCGGATCGTGCGGTACGACGAGGCCGCGCGGGCGGTGCTGTCGGTGATCGACAACTCCACCTCCGCCACTCCCGATTTCATGAGCTGGCTGGAATCGGTGTACGGCAAGGGCATCACCACGCGCACCTTTCTCACGGTGCAGCGGGTGCTGGCGAAGCTCTAGCGCTTCGCCGCGAACGATCCCCTCCGGCAAGGGGATTCGGGGAGTACACATCGGCCGGGCCGGACGGTCCGATGGGAGCACGGCCGTGCCGCCGTGTCTTTGGTGATTACCGAGGAGTGCTGCCTCGGGGGAGCGCGATCCGAGTTCGATCGCGTAGAGCGGTTGTCCACGCACATCCATCGGAGATCGCAGGGGGGAAGACACGATGAAGAGCTGTCTGTGCGGCCTATGGGCCGTGCTGATCGTGCTGGCGGCGAGCCCGGTGGCGGCGCGGCCACCGGCATCGCCGTCGCTGCCGACCGCGCGCGAGCAGGTGCTGGAGAGTGCCGCGGGCTCGGTCCGGCAGGTCCGGCCCGACCGCCCGATTCCGGTGCCGGGTGGGCCCGGCCGCGCTGTCGATCCCGTCGCCGCGGCCACCGCGCACGCGCCCCGGATCAAGGAACTCTTCGGCGCCACGGCCGATCTCGTCGTGGCGACGGTGTCCCGGCGGGCGGGCGGCAGTACGGTGCGGCTCACGCAGCGGATCGAGGGGGTTCCGGTGTACGGCGCCGGTGTCGCGCTGGCGTTGCGGCCGGACGGGGCGCTGCTGTCGGCGACGGGAGCGCTGTCCGAGGGGACCGGCGGCAGCTATCCGCCGGAGGGCGCCGCACCGACCGAGGTGGCGCGGCGGGCCGCGCTCGGCAGGGTTGCCGAGGTGTCGGGACTCGGCCCCGATGCGCTGCGGGTGCGCGGCGAGTCGGCGGCCCGGTTCGATCCGAGCCTGATCGATGCCGACCGTTCCGACCGCGTCGCGGTCCCCGCCTACCGGTACGACATCCGCGCGCGGGGCGAGGTGTGGCGGGTGTTCGTGGCGGCCACCGACGGCGCGGTCCTCGACGCCCTCCCGGCCGAGCGGGCGCTCGAACGCGTTGTGTGCGACGCCGATTCACGCGACGAGGAGCGCAGGCTCGCCGTCGCGTGCGGCGCGCCGGGCAGCTACCCGGTGGTGCGCGCCGAGGGCCGTCCCCGTGTCTCCGGAAACGAGGACGCGAACAAGGTCTACGACTGGATGGGCGCTACCGAGGAGTTCTACCGCCGTCACACCGATCTGGGCAGCCTGACGGATCTGATCGGTATCGACGTCGCGGGTGGCAAGGCCCTGCGCGCCACCGTGCGCGTCTGTGCCGACGCCTGTCCGTACGCGAACGCGTACTGGACCGACGAGCAGGGCTTGGTGATCGGCGGCGCCGTGCTCGGACTCGACGTCGTCGCCCATGAGCTGACCCACGGTGTCACCGAGCGCATCAGCGGCCTGAACTACGTCAACGAATCCGGTGCGATCAACGAATCCATGTCGGATGTGTTCGGTGAGTTCACCGAACTGGCCGCGACGCGCGGGAAGAAGGGCGACCGCTGGAAGATCGGCAACGGCACGAAGGCCGGTGTCATCCGGGACATGCGGTCGCCGCGGTCGGCCCCCGATCCGCAGCCGGAGACCTACAAGGGTCCGGGCTGGGTTCCCGCCACCCACTCCGACCGCCACCGGGCACCCGATCACGGCGGCGTCCATACCAACAGCGGCGTGGGCAACAGGCTCGCCGCCCTGATCACCGACGCCATCGGCCTCGGCAAGGCCGCCGCCCTGTACTGGACGGTGCAGACCCAGCTCTATCCCAGCGCCGACTATCCGGCCCTGGCGAGCACCCTGAATACGGTGTGCCACAACAACATCGATGACAAGATCGCCGGGTTCACCACCACCGACTGCACCCGCGTCCAGCGTGCGATCGAAGCGGTCCGAATCCCGCTACTGCGCCCCAGGGCCTGAGTCTCCGGCCCGGCGTTCCGGGCCGGTTTTCGCCCGCCACCGCGGGGGCGCCGATTGTTAGTATGTCCCGCAACCGAGAGGAACGATCAGTGTCCACTGCACCGCTCGAAGACCGCGTGGCCAACCTGGAACGACTGTGCGCCACCAACGCCACCGCCTCCGAGCAGAAATCAGAACCCGAGCCGACCAGCGCCACCAGGCAGTCCTGGAGGAGTTCGGCTTGGTCCGCGCCGACATCGCAGACCTCAAGCAAAGGTCGCAAAGCCACGACGCCCGTTTCGACGCGCAGGATGCCGTTCTGAAGTCGCTGTCGGAGATGATGAAGGAGATTCTCGACAGGCTTCCACCGAAGAAGTAAGGGGGATCGGCTCACAGCGTGGCATGGGGATCCTCGGCCTCCGAGCGGCCGAGGGTCTTCCGGTCGCGGGGTGCGGGTGTATCGGAATCGTATGGTGGCCTCGTGTTGATCGAGGAGATTGCGGTGCGTGTGGGCGCGAGTGTGCCGGGGCTGGGGTCGACGCGGTTGGTGGCGGTGGATGGGCCCGGCGGGGCCGGGAAGTCGACACTGGCCCGGCGTATCGCCGCTGCCTGCGGCGGACGCGTGCTATCGACCGACGACTTCGCGTCCTGGGACAACCCGCTCGACTGGTGGCCACCGGGCGCGCGGGCGGGGGGGGCGCCCCCGGGGGGGGGAAGGGCCGGGCGGGGGCCCCCCGGCCGCCGGGGGGGGGGGGGGGGGGGGGGCAGGGGCGCCCGGGGGCCCGGGGGGGGGGCGTGGCAGCCGCCCCGGGCCCGGATCGGTCGAACCGCGTTGCGATCAACCGTCCGAACCCCGTTGCGGCCCATCCCGATACGCCGTTCTATACGGTCTTCACCTC
>NZ_JARWQD010000147.1 GCF_029869545.1 Nocardia wallacei
CCCCCGCCCAAAGCGGGGGCGCGCCCCGGCCCACCCCCCCCCCCCCCCCCCCCCACACCCCACCCGGTGCCCGCCCCCCGGGGGGCCCGCGGCAACGGGAAAAGGAGTCGGGCCGCAGAGAACTGAAACCCTTCAGGCCAGTTCCACTTCGGTCCCGCAGGGCGGGACCTTGTCAGTAGCGGTAGTGGTCGGGCTTGTAGGGGCCCTCTACGTCTACGCCGATGTATTCGGCCTGGTCCTTGGTGAGCTTGGTCAAGGTGCCGCCGAGGGCCTCTACGTGGATGCGGGCCACCTTTTCGTCCAGGTGCTTGGGGAGGCGGTAGACCTCGTTGTCGTATTCGTCGGGCTTGGTCCACAGCTCGATCTGGGCGATCACCTGGTTGGAGAAGCTGTTGGACATCACGAACGACGGGTGGCCGGTGGCGTTGCCGAGGTTCAGCAGGCGGCCCTCGCTCAGCACGATGATCGACCTGCCCGACTCCTTGAACGTCCACAGGTCGACCTGCGGCTTGATGTTCAGCCGCTCGGCACCGGAACGCTCCAGCGCGGCCATGTCGATCTCGTTGTCGAAGTGGCCGATATTGCCCAGGATGGCCTGGTCCTTCATCGCCCGCATGTGGTCGAGGGTGATGATGTCCTTGTTGCCGGTCGAGGTGATCACGATATCGGCCGCGCCGATGGCCTGCTCGACGGTGACGACGTCGAACCCGTCCATCAGCGCCTGCAGCGCGTTGATCGGGTCGATCTCGGTGACCTGCACGCGGGCACCCTGTCCCGACAGCGACTCCGCGCAACCCTTGCCGACATCGCCGTAACCACAGATCAGCACCTTCTTACCGCCGATCAGCACGTCGGTGCCGCGGTTGATGCCGTCGATCAGCGAATGCCGGGTGCCGTACTTGTTGTCGAACTTCGATTTGGTGACCGAGTCGTTGACGTTGATCGCCGGGAACGACAGCTCACCCGCGGCGGCGAACTGGTACAGCCGCAGCACGCCCGTGGTCGTCTCCTCGGTCACGCCGCGCACCGACTCCGCGATCGTCGACCACTTGGCCTTGTCGGTCTCGTACCGCTCCCGCAGCAGGTTCAGGAATACCTTGAACTCGGCCGGATGCTCCTCGTCCTCCGGCGGCACGACGCCCGCCTTCTCGTACTGCGCGCCGCGCAGTACCAGCATGGTGGCGTCGCCGCCGTCGTCGAGGATCATGTTCGCGGGCTCGTCCGGCCAGGTCAGCATCTGCTCCGCCGCCCACCAGTACTCCTCGAGGGTCTCGCCCTTCCAGGCGAACACCGCCGTGCCCTTGGGCTCCTCGACGGTGCCGTGCGGGCCGACCACCACGGCCGCCGCGGCATGGTCCTGGGTGGAGAAAATATTGCACGAGGCCCACCGCACCTGCGCGCCGAGATCGACCAGCGTCTCGATCAACACCGCCGTCTGCACCGTCATGTGCAGCGATCCGGAAATCCGCGCGCCCTTCAGCGGCTGGACCTCCGCGTACTCGCGTCGCAACGCCATCAGCCCCGGCATCTCGTGCTCGGCCAGCCGAATCTCCTTGCGGCCGAACTCGGCCAAAGACAGGTCCGCCACCTTGTAATCGATCCCGTTGCGGTGGTCGGCAGTCATCTTGCTGCTCACTGCGGTCGTCATCTGCCTCTCCTGGTCGGCGTACTACCCAGGAAAGGCTAGCCGCTTTGGTGCGTACGCGATACGCAAGGGCCGTGAGCTGCTCGGAACCAGCCGCGCCGCGGCCTACTTCCGGTCCACCCGGTGCTCGTTGACGCCGATCTTGGTGCACTTGAACCTGTCGTCCATGCCCCAGGTGCGCAGGATCGCCTTGCAGGTCGCCTCGTCGCCGTAGACGTCGCCGACGCGCGGGCCCACCTGCTTCACCAGCGGATACCCCGAGACCTGAGGAACGGCCGCGCTCACGGCCGCGGCACCGATTCCGGCGACTCCGGCTACCCCCATGGACAGTGCGATGACGGCGCGCAGAACAGACTTCATGATTCCCTCCCCTAGATTCAACGGCGACAATTCGCTGTCGCCCGAGAGGAGTTTAACTGCCGCCGTTGGGATTTGGGGTCGACGACCACACCGTCGCGGATGTGATGCGCATTACACGCTAGGCCGGGGCGGTACGGCCGTACATCCCCAGGATGCGATCTCGCTTGCGCGGAGCGATATTCGCCCTGCTGACGTCGCCGTCGTAGTGGGCCAGCACTCGCGGATCCATCACCCGGCGCCACAGCGGCGGGATCGCCGCCAGCACGATCATCGAGGCGTATCCCGCCGGAAGTTGCGGCGCCTCTTGCGAACTGCGCAGCGTCTGATACCGGCGGCCCGGATTGGCGTGGTGGTCGCTGTGCCGCTGCAGGTGGAACAGGAAGATGTTGGTCACCAGCCGGTCGGAGTTCCAGCTGTCGGCCGGTGAGCAGCGTGCCCACATGCCGTTCGGCCGCTTGCGCCGCAGCAGGCCGTAATGCTCGACGTAGTTGACCGTCTCCAGCAGCCCGGCCGCGATGACCGCCTGCAGCAGCAGGTACGGCAGCAGCGCCGGGCCGAAGGCGAGCAACAGCGCACCGTAGAGAACCACCGTCATCGACCACGCCTGCAGAATGTTGTTGCGCACACTCCACCAGCCCAAGCCCCTGCGCCGCAGGCGATCCCGCTCGAGCTTGATGCCCGATCGGTACCCGCCGATCACGCTGCGCGGCAGGAACTCCCACAGCGACTCGCCGAGGCGGCCGCTGGCCGGATCCTCCGGCGTCGCCACCCGCGCGTGATGCCCCTTGTTGTGCTCGACGAAGAAGTGCCCGTAACCGGACTGCGCCAGCGCGACTTTCGCCAGCCACCGCTCCAGACTTTCGACCCGGTGGCCGAGTTCGTGCGCGGCGTTGATCCCGATTCCGCTGACGAAGCCCAGGGTGGCCGCCAGCCCCAGCTTGTCGACGACGGCGAGTTCGTCGTCGGCCCACAGATAACCCGCGATCCCCAGGCCGATCAGCTGGATCGGCAGGAACAGGTAGGTACACCACCGGTAGTACCGGTCGTTGGAGAGCAGTTCGTAGTCCTCGTCGCGTGGGTTGCTGCCGTCCTCCCCCACCACCCAATCCAGGACCGGGATGACGATCAGCACGATGATCGGCCCGATCCACCAGAACACCGGAGATCCGGTGTGCAGCACGAGTTGTGAGGGCAGCACGGCACAACCCGGAGCTATCAGCCCCAGCACCCACAGGTGACGCTTGGGGTCTGGGGAACCCGAGCGTTTGCCGACCGTTTGCACGTTTGCCCCGCTAAAAAGAACCCTGGATCTGTTGCCAGTAGATATGTACAGACATTACGCCCGTTACACCTCACCACACCCGGGAAGAGTGTGCGCCGTTACATACTGCCCGGTACATTCTTAAGGCCCCACACAGGTGACGCCGGTCACCGCATACCACAGGCAAACGCCGGATGTACGAACACCCCCACCGTGACATCGCGCGTCGCCGACCGTCTGCGACACCGCGAAACCCTGCCAGTTGACCACGAGCATCCACAATAGGGCGCCCGAGGAATTGTTATATAACACAACACGATTCGGAAACGGCCGGATCAGCGGCGCCACACGTAACGAACCTGCGGCCGCCCGGCGCGGCCGTAGTCCGTGCGCCGATCCACCACACCGTCCTCGGCCAGGCGTTCCAGATACCGCCAGGCGGTCACCCGCGAAACTCCTACCGCCCGGCCGGTTTCTGTGGCCGACAACCCCTCGGCGGCGGCGCGGACCGCGCGCGACACCTCCTCGAGGGTCTGCGGTGCAATGCCTTTCGGCGCGGTGGCCTTCGGGTCTGCGGTCCGCAGCGCGCTGAAGGCGCGATCGATATCGTGCTGGGTGACGGTGGCCTCGCCGTTCGGCAGTGCCGCGCGAAACTCCAGGTAGCGGTCCATCTTCTCCCGAAACGCCGCGTAGGTGAACGGTTTCAGCAGATAGAGCGCCACGCCGTGGGCCACCGCGGCGCGCACCATCTCGAGGTCGCGGGCCGAGGTGATGGCGATGACATCGGGCCGCGGGCGCATCCGGGCGAGCGCCGCGGTCACCTCCAGGCCGCTGATGTCCGGCAATCCGATGTCCAGCAGCACCAGCTCGATCGGCTCACCCGCCTCGGCGGCCCGGGCCGCCGCCCGCAGCGCGTCACGGCCGGTCTGCACGACCGCCACCGCGTCGAAATCCGGCAGGCGGTCCAGATAGGAGCGGTGCGCCTCGGCGATCCGCGGCTCGTCCTCCACGATCAGTACCCGGATCGTCATTGCGGAATCCTCACCACCACGGCCGATTCCGGGGTCCGCTCCGCGCGCAGCGTGCCGCCGTGGCGCGCCACGAGGCGGCGCACCAGCGCCAGGCCGAGGCCCTGGTGATCGGTCTTGGTCGAATAGCCGCGTTCCATGGCACGGACGAACACCTCTTCCGACATGCCCGGGCCGCTGTCGGCGACCCGGATGGTCAGCGCCGAATCCTCCTGGCGGACGGTCACTTCCACCCAGGCATCGGGCGTCTGGGCGACGGCGTCCAGGGCGTTGTCGATCAAATTACCCACCAGCGTGACCATTTCGTGCGCGGTCAGCGGCGCGGGCGACTCGAGCGCGGTGTCCTCCGCGACGGTCAGCTCCACGCCGCGCTCGATCGCCTGGTCGACCTTGCCCAGCAGCAGCGCCACCAGCGCCGGTTCCCGCACCGCGCCGGTCAGCCGATCGATCAGCGCCTGCGAGAGCCGCAGTTCGGCGGTGGCGAACTCGACGGCCTCCCGATAGCGGCCCAGCTCCACCATCGTGATCACGGTGTGCAGCCGGTTGGCCGACTCGTGCGCCTGCGCGCGCAGCGAATCGGCAAGCCCGCGTACCGAATTCAGCTCGCCCATCATGTCGCGCAGTTCGGTGTGATCGCGCACGGTGAGCACCGTACCCAGCGGCCGCCCCGACCATTCGACGACGTCCTGATTCACCACCAGCACCCGTTCCGCGGTCACGTGCATCTCGTCGCGCACGACCTTTCTGTCCAAGCGGCGCAGCGAGATCGGCAGATCCGTGCGGCGCACCGGGCCGTCGGGCAGCTCCAGCAGCCGCCGCGCCTCGTCGTTGACCACCGCGGCCGTCTCGGCATCGCGGTCGAACACCACCAGGCCCTCGTGGATGGAATGCAGGACGGCGTCGTGGTGCTCGTAGAGGGTGCGCAGCTCGGCCGGGGCCAGGCCGTGGGTCTGGCGCAGCAGCCGCCGCCGCAACAGCAGCGATCCCAGCACCGCCAGCAGCAGGCCGGATCCCGCGGCACCGAGGATCAGCGGCAGTTGCTGCCGGACCTGGTCGCCGATCCTGGCGCGGGTCACCCCCGCCGAGACCAGCGCGACGATATGGCCGTCGGCGTAGACGGGGGTGACGGTGCGGATCGAGGGACCCAGTGTGCCGGTATAGGTCTCGGTGAACGTCTCACCGGCCAGCGCCCGATCGATGGTGCCGCTGAACGGCTTTCCGATCCGATCCGGCTCGGTGTGGGTGTAGCGGGTGCGGTCGGGGGCCATGACGACGATGAAGTCCACGCCGGTCCGGATGCGGATGCGCTCGGTCACCGGCTGCAGCAGCGCGGTCGGGTCCCCGGTGCGCACCGCGGCCGCCGGGGGCGGGGGCGCGGCCCCCCCCCCCCCCGGGACGCGCCCGGGCCCACTGGGCGGGGCTGGGGGGGCGCGAGGCGGGGGGCGGCAGTCACAGGCGGCGGGCCAACGGGGGGGGGTGGGCGGGGGGGGGGGGG
>NZ_JARWQD010000148.1 GCF_029869545.1 Nocardia wallacei
CCACAAAAACCCTCGTGCTCTAGCCCGCCCCGGGGCCCACCCCCCGGGGCGCGGCCGGTTCCCCCGGCGGCACCACGGCACCCTACGCGAACATGGTCGGCCCGTTCGGCGGGATCACCGCCGCCACCCTGGTGCGGGCGATTCTGGACGACCCGAGGCATCTGACCCAACCGGTCGCCCTGACGGTGAATTTCGCGGGCCCGGTCTCCGACGGCCCGTTCGAGATCGACGCGCGGCCGGTGCGCACCAACCGCAACACCCAGCACTGGTCGCTCACCATGAGCCAGGACGACACCGTCACCACCACGGCGACCGCGGTGTTCGCCAACCGCCGCCCGACCTGGTCGGCCACCGAGATCGCGCCGCCGCAGGTACCGCCCGCGGACGCGGTCGAGCCGTCGCCGGTCCCGGATTTCATCGCGTGGGTGGACAACTACGAGATGCGATTCGTCGAGGGCGCGGTCGCCGAGATCGGCCGGGACGCTCCCGCGACCTCGACCAGCACGCTCTGGGTGCGCGACAAGCCCGCGCGCCCACTGGATTACCCGGCGCTCGCCGCGCTCAGCGATGTGTTCTTCCCGCGCGTGATGCATCGGCTGAGCCGGGTCGTCCCGGCCGGTACCGTCTCGATGACCGTGTACTTCCATGCCACGCCCGAGATGCTCGCGGCCCAGGCCGACCGGCACCTGCTGGCCACCGCCCGCGCCCAGCACTTCGGCAGCGGCTTCTTCGACCAGTCCGCCGAATTGTGGAGCCACGACGGCACCCTCCTGGTCACCACCCACCAGGTCGTCTATTACAAGGACACGCCCGCGTAGGGCGTTCCCGTCACCCGCCGGGCTGATACGCGGCCGCGAACGTCGCCACGGCGGCGGTGGCGACGGCGCGCAGCTCGGCGGGACGCACGGCGCGGGTGCCCATGCGCGAGCGGTTCTCCAGCGGTGCGGTCAGCAGCGCGAGGAACTGTTCGGCGGCCACGACGGGATCGTCGGTGCGCAGCCGTCCGGACAACGCCAGGCGCGCGAGGCGGTCGGCGAGGGCGTCGAGGGTGCGCACGCCGGTGCGCTCGCGGGCGAGCTCGATCAGCTCCGGCTGCGTGGCGGCCTGCCCGTAGCCGAGGCGGCGCAGGGCGCGCGAGCGCTCGTCGTTGCAGACGCGCAGCAGCCGGTACGCGACGTCCTCGAGCGTCGCCCGCAGGTCGGGGCCGGGCTCGCGCAGGCGGTCGAGGACGGCGACACAGTCGGCGCCGACGGCGTCGGCGACCACGATCAGCGATTCCCGCAGCAGGCTGTACTTGTCGCTGAGGTGGTTGTACACGGTCGGCTTGGCGACCCCCGCCTCGGCGGCGATATCCGCGACGCACGCCTGCTCGAAGCCCTGGCGGGCGAACACGGTGAACGCCGCGTCGAGAATCGCCTGCCGCTTGTCGATGCGCCCGCGCGCCACCTGCCCTGTAGCCACCCCGGCAGCCTACCCGCCCGCACCGACGATCTGAACCCGCCGGTTCACAATGCCGCACCCTTTGACAAAACCAAATGAACCATTAATCTGAACTCGCTGGTTCATTATCCGACGATACTCGAGGAGATCCCCATGCCCGCTTACGTTTTCGTCGAGGCCACCAACCTCGACGCCGCCCGCGCGACCGCGTACCGCCCGCTGGCGGAGGAGTCGATCGCCGTCTACGGCGGCCGCTACCTGACTCAGGGAGCCACCCCGGAGGTGATCGAGGGAGACCGGTGGCCCACCGGCCGGGTGGTCACCACCCTGGAATTCCCGGATATGGACCGGGTGCGCGAGTGGTACCACTCGCCCGAATACCAGCACGCCAAGGCCGTGCGCGAGGGCGCGATCGACCTGCGCCTGCTGTTCGTCGAGGGCGGCACCGCGCCCGCTCCGTAGCGGCGCTCCCCGGGCCTACCGGGCGCCGAGCATTTCGGTCAGTCGCAGCCGCCCGGCCTCGAAGTCGGTCGCCTCCGCCCGCTCGCGCACGGCGCGGTACGCCTCGGCCTCCGTCGCACCGTACGTCGCGTGCAGCGAACTCATGATCAGCGGCAGCCCATCGGCCCGGCCCACCTCGGCGAATCGCGCGCCGAGTTCGATACCGCCCTCGGACTGCCCGGCCTGGAACTGGCCCGGGCGCGGTCTCGCCGTCGCCGACCGTGCGGCCGATCCGCGTCGGTATGGTGGCTGAAATGACCAATCCGATGGTGACCGTCCCCGTCGACGTCGACTCGGTGACGACGGCAGGACCCGAGGACGACCCGGCCGCCGCCGGGATGACGCGCGGCGCGGTCGAATCGCTGTGGGCCGCGGTGCTCGACTGGTACCGGCTCGGGACCACGCCCGCGATCCAGGTGTGCCTGCGGCGCCACGGGAAGATCGTGCTGAATCGGGCGATCGGGCACTGCCGCGGCAACGCGCCCGGCGACGATCCGGGCGCGGAGAAGGTCCTCGTGACGCCCGACATGCCGTTCTGCGGCTTCTCCACCGCCAAGGGTGTCTCGGCCACGCTGATGTTCATGCTCGTCGAGCAGGGCGCGTTCGCGCTGAACGACCCGGTCTGCCACTACATTCCGGAGTTCGCGGCGAACGGCAAGCAGGCGATCACCATCGGGGATGTGCTGTCGCACGCGGCCGGGGTCCCGTTCATCACCCCGCCCTACAGGGGTGCCGAGCTGGTGGTCGACGAGGAGCTGGCGGTGCGGGCGCTCGCCGACCTCACACCGAGCTGGCGGCCCGGGCGATTGCGCGTCTATCACGCGCTGACCAGCGGACTCATCCAGCGCCTGCTGGTGCGGCGGGCCACCGGCAGGCCGATGCGCGACCACCTGGCCGAGCAGGTCCTCGACCCGCTGGGATTCCGGTGGACCACCTTCGGCGTGCGGCCCGAGGACGTCGATCTGATCGTGCCCAGCGTGCGGACCGGCCCGCCGCCCGGGCGGGTGTGGAAGTTCCTGGCGCACAAGGCACTCGGCGGCGGCTTGAGCGGTCCGGTCTCCGAGGCGGACAACCGGGCCTTCCTCACCGCGGAACTCCCCTCGGGCAACCTCGTCACCACCGCGTCGGAGCTGTCGCGATTCTACGAAATCCTCACGCGCGGAGGCGAACTCGACGGCGTGCGGATCATCCGGCCCGAGACCCTGCGCGAGGCGATACGACCGGCGAAGTGGCTGCCGAGCGCGGCCGGGCGGGTCAGCCGGGCGGGGTTCGAACTGGGCGGGCGCCGATCGAAGTTCGGCGCCCACACCGAATCCCATTTCGGCCGTAGCGGTTTGACCACCCAGTACGGCTGGGCCGATCCCGACCGCGGGCTGTCCGGCGCGATCCTCACCAGCGGCAAGGCGTCGACGGACGCCGACCGGCCGTGGCGGCTGGTGGCCCGGATCTCCGCCGCGGCCGACCGGCTGGCACCGGCCGAGCGCCCCTTCTGACGGCCCGGCCGGTTCGACGGCACCTCAGGCCACCCGCGGTTCGCCGATCCGCCGATGCGAGAACCTGTAGTCGGCCTGGCGGAGCAGCTCGTCGGCGTCGTCGGTGGGCGGGTAGATCCACAGCTCGTTCACCTTGCGCTTGCGGGCCTTGGCGGCCGCACCGGTCGAGGCCACCGTGCGGTCCCAGCCGGTGGTGAACACGGCGTCCGCGGCGCCGAGGTCGAGGCAGGTGACATACGGGGTCGCCGCGAACGGCGCGGGCGGTAGCCCGAGCAGGTCCGCTGCCGCGTTGTGCCCGGCGAACTTGCCCAGTTGCAGGGCGTGCTGGCAGCTCTGCGTCACCCGGTGTCCCGGTTCGGCGGCCGCGGCGGCGGTGTCGCCCGCGGCGTACACGCCCGGCACGCCGGACACCCGCAGATCCGCACCGACCGCCAAGCGCCCCAGGCGATCCCGGTCGGCGGGGATGGCGCCGGTGAGCGGACCGGCCTGCATTCCGGCCGTCCAGATCACGGTGGCGGCCGGGATGCGGGTGCCGTCGGACAGCTCCGCGCCGTCCGCATCCACCGCGGCCAGGCTCACCCCGACCCGCTGCTCCACCCCGAGGCTCGACAGCACGCGGAGGATCTGCGGCCGCGGCCCCGGGCCGAGTTCCGGACCGATCACGTCGGACCGCTCGACCAGGACGACCCGGACCTGTTCGCCCGCACCGTGTTTCGCGGCGATCGCCCCGAGCCGCTCCACCAGTTCGGTGGCGATCTCGAGGCCGGTGAACCCGGCGCCCACGACGACGGCGGTGAACCGGCCCTCGCGGGACGGCGTTTCCGGCAGTCGATGCAAATGTGCGTCGAGTGCCGCGGCCGCGGGCAGCGTGTCCACGTCGTGCAGCAGCTCGGCACCAGGCAGCGTGGGCCGGATCAGGCGGCTGCCGGTGGCGAGAACCAGTCGGTCCCAGCCGATCTCACCGGCGCTGCCGTCGCGGCCGACGGTGGCGATCCTCCGGCGGGCGGTATCGATCCCGGTCGCGGTCGCCGCCACCCGGCGCACCCCGATCGGGCCGAGGATCCGGTCCAGCGCCACCCGCATGCGATCCGGTTCGGCCTGATACAGGCGCGGCCGGATCACCAGATCGTCTCCGGAAGAGACGAGTGTGACCGGCAGGTCCGCACCGTGCGCCCGGGCGACCCGCACCGCACTCGCGGCGCTCCACACCCCGGCGAATCCCCCGCCCACCACAACAATTCCGTCCATGATCTCCTCCTCCGGGAATCCCGGTCAGCCCTCCGCGGTGGCGAATCCCCGTCGTGTTCGCGCCGCGGAACTCGCGGGGGCGTCGGCCACGAGATCGGCGATGGTCTGGGCGGCCAGTTCGCGGCGCCAGGCCAGCTCGGCGCGGCGCATCGCCGTCGCGATGCCGCACGGCTTGGTGAACTCGCTGCCCGCCGCGCGGCCGCTGGCGCCGCGCTGCCGAATCTCGGTGCAACGGAACGGATCAACACCGCCCTCCACCGCCGTGACGACATCGAGCAGGGTGATCCGCTGCGGCAGGCGGGCCAGGGTGAATCCGCCCCGCACGCCGGGGGTCGAGGTCAGGATCCCGGCGCGCACCAGCGCCTGCAGGCGCTTCTTGAGGTACTCGACCGGCAGGTCGAACCACGCCGCGAGCCGCGCTATCGGCACCGGCGGCTCACCGTCGAGCCAGGCCAGCGTCACACAGCAGTGCAGGCTCCACTCGACGCCCTCACCCATCTTCATATTGGGGATATTAGCTATCCCCATTCCGAGGAGCAAGGCCCGGATCTTTGGGACGGGAGGTAAGACGCCCGGCGAACGGCCTGGGAACGGCCACAACATTTCTCCCGATGCTGGCGTTACCCCGCCGTGATGTTGTTGACTCGGAAGCGGTTTCGGGGTTGTCCGCCGCTCGCGCGCGGCGGACGGGTGTCACGGCGTCGAGAGCGGAGTGCGATGAAGTCGGAGCGCGTATCGCGTGGCCTGCTCACCGCGGCCACGATGCTCGCCACCGCCGTGCTGGTCACCGGCCTGGGCGCCACCGCCGGGGCCGAACCCATCACCGGGGAGCCGCTCACCGCCCCGAACGGCGCGCGCATCGCCGACCTGCACGCGGTCTCCGACCGGGTGCTCGATATCGGCGTCTACTCCGCCGCGATGGACTCCGTCACCCGGATCACGGTGCTGCGCGCCGCCGATCCCGAGCGCCCCGCCCCCACCTTCTACCTGCTCAACGGCGCCAACGGCGGATCCGACGGCAACTGGCTCGAGACCACCGACCTCGTGGAGTTCTTCCGCGACAAGCAGGTCAACGTCGTGATCCCGTTCGGCGGCGCGGGCAGCTACTTCACCGACTGGCGGGCCGACGATCCGGTCCTGGGCCGCCAGCGGTGGGCCACCTTCCTCACCTACGAGCTGCCGCCGATCATCGACGCCGCCTTCCGCGGCAGCGGCGCCAACGCCATCGCGGGGCTGTCCATGGCGGGGACCTCGGTGTTCCAGCTCGCCATCGGCAGACCCGACGTGTACCGGGCGATCGGTTCCTACAGCGGCTGCGTGCGCACCAGCGACCCGCAGGGACAGGCCATGGTGCAGGCCGTCGTCACCGGGCAGCGCGGCAACGCGCTCAACATGTGGGGCCCGCCCGGCGATCCGGCCTGGGCCGCCAACGATCCGTACCTGCACGCCGAGCGGCTGCGCGGCACCGCGGTCTACGTCTCCACCGGCAACGGGCTACCCGGACCCTACGACACCCTCGACGGCGCCCGCGGCGACGTCGTGCAGCTGATGTACCAGCTGTTCTTCGGCGCGCCGCTGGAGGTGGTCACCAATGTGTGCACCCGGCAGCTGCAGGACCGCCTGCGGCAGTTGAACGTTCCCGCCACCTTCGACTTCCGTCCCACCGGCACCCACTCCTGGGGCTACTGGGAAGAGGATCTGCACAAGTCCTGGCCGATGTTCGAGGCCGCACTCACGCGGCCGGAGTCCCCCGAGCCCGCCGATCGCTGAAACCGCGCAAAACCACTGCGCCACACCGTGTTGGTGCGCCTCACAACGACGCCGTCCGGCTTCTGTGCGATCCCAGAACGTTCGGGCATTGCGGGGAACGGCCGCCACCCCGTCTGCGACAGTGACCCCATCGGACCATTCCCCCGGCGGGAGTGAGGTTTTCGACTGTCCGAAATCGGAGGATCTCAATGTCGGACATGGCCACAGCCGGTATCGGCTGCCGATTCGCGCGTGACGCCGACGAGCAGGTCGCCAAGTATCTGGACGTGGTCGCGAGCGCGGCCTTCCCGCAGCCGGGCCACACCGGCCGCGTGACCCGGACCTCGGTCCGCGACGCCGCACGACTGGCTCGGGTCCGGGCCGAATTGTCGGCGATGGACCGCGACGCGCGCGGACCGGCCGTGACCCGCATGCTCGTCGCCGAACTCGCCGAGATCATGCGCGTCGCACCGGAATCCATCGATTCGACGGTGCCGGTCTCGGATCTGGGACTGGACTCGCTGATGGCCGTCGAACTGGGCGCGCGGATCAGCCGGTCCCTCGGCATCGAGCTGGTGTCGCTGCAGACGGGCCGATCGTTCAGCCTGGACCAGGCCGGTCCGAAGGTCGCCGAGCTGATTCTCGCCGACGCCGAACCGGCGCCCGCGGGCGCGACGAGCCACGAGCAGGAGGTATGCCGGTGACCGAGGCCGGAACCCCGACAGCGGTCACTCCCCCGGCCGGCGAACTCGCCGCCTGGCTGGCGTTCGCCGGATGTCTCATCTCGGTGTTCATGCAGATGATCGACGTGACGATCGTGAATACCGCGCTGCCCGACATCACCCGCGACCTGCACGCCTCGCAGGCGGCGCAGATGCTGATGGTGGCGGGCTTCTCGCTGGCGTTCGCCTGCACCCTGCTGATCGCCGCCCGCATCGGCGCCCTCGTCGGCCGCCGCACCATGTTCCTGGCCTCGGTGGCCGCCTTCACCGCCGCGTCGATATGGTGCGGAATATCCGACAGCGCAACCGAATTGGTGATCGCCCGGGTCGCCCAGGGGATCGCCGGGGCCGGGATGGCGGCACAGACCATCGCCATCCTCACCGCCAGCTTTCCGCGCGAGCGGCATCAGCTGGTCTTCGCGCTGTACGGGGCGACGGCGGGGTTCGCGGGCATGCTCGGCCCGATCGTGGGGGGCGTGCTCATCACGCTGAATATCGCTGGGCTGGGCTGGCATTCGATCTTCTGGATGAATGTGCCGCTCGGCCTGCTCGCCGCGGTGCTCGCCTACCGGTACCTGCATCTGGGCCGATCCCCGGAGCGCGAGCGGCTGGACGCGGGCGGGGCGGTGCTGTCCACGGTGAGCCTGTTCCTGCTGTTGTCGGCGCTGGCCGATGTGCAGCAACGGGGTTGGCGGCCAGCGCATGTCGCGATGATCGCCGCCGCGCTGGTGCTGGCGGCGGTGTTCGTGGCGCATCAGCGCCGCCGCGAGCGGGGCGGTCGCACGACGCTGGTGCGCCTGGATCTGTTCGCCGACCGCCGCTTCGCCGTCGGGTCGGTGCTGGTGACGATCTTCTTCGGGCTGTTCACCGCGTTCGTCTTCGCCGCCTCGATTCTGCTGCAGGACGTGCTGCACTGGTCGCCGCTGCGCACCGGAATCGCGATGACGCCGTTCGCGCTCGGCGCGGGTGCCGGGGCGCTGCTGTCGCCGCTGTTCATCCACTTCTGGGGCGTTCGCGCGCTGTCGGCCGGGATCACGGTCTACGGCGGCTGCGTGACCGTCGCGGCCGGGTACCTCTACATCACCGACGGCGACGTCAGTCTCGCGCTGGCGGTGGTGCCGGTCTTCGTCGCCGGATTCGGCATCGGATTGTTCGGGGTGCCGCTGCAGCCGCTGATGCTGGCCGGATTGGACGAGCACCGGATGGCGGAGGCGTCGGGCACGGTGCCCACCATCGAACAGGTCGGCAACGCGGTCGGCCTGGCCGTGCTCAGCACCGTGTTCTTCCGCTCGCACACGCTGGCCGGAAGTATCACCATGCTGGTGGCGATCGCGGTGGTGGCCTTCGGGCTCGGGATCCTCGCCCTGGCCCTGCCCGGACCCCCGCAGCGAGCATCGGCGCGCTGAGAGCCGTTCGGCCGCAGGGGCTTTCACACGATGATCAGCCGATGGTCGAGCCCGCGGTCATGCCGCCGTCTGCGAGGAACTCTCCCCCGGTGCAGTAGCTCGACTCCGTAGAGGCCAGGTACACGACCAAGCCGGAGACCTCCTCGGGGGTGCCCAGCCGCGTGAGGGTGTTCTCGTTCGGGTCGACGGTCACCGTGCCCGGTTGGGCGCCGATCATCGGCGTCGCGATGGCGCCCGGGTGCACGGAGTTCACGCGCACGCCGTGCGGCGCCAGTTCCAGCGCCGCGGACTTCGTGAACCCGCGCAGCCCGAACTTCGACGCCGTGTAGGCGTGCATACCGGAGACGCCCTGCATCCCGGCGGCGGAGGAGATGTTGACCACCGCCGCCGGGCGGGCCGCCACCAGCGCATCGCGCGCCGCGGTCAGGCCGAGAAACGGGCCGGTGAGATTGACCGCCAGCACCCGCTGCCACTGCTGCTCGGTGTAGCCGCCCAGCGGGCCGCCGTCGAGGATTCCGGCATTGTTGACCAGGACGTCGAGCTTGCCGAACCGGTCCACCGCGGCCGCCACCGCCGCGCGCCAGTCCTCGGCGCGGGTGACATCGAGTTCCACGAAGGCCGCGCGCTCACCCAGCTCATCCGCCAGCCGTTTACCCGCGTCGACCGCGATATCGCCCAGCACCACACGCGCACCCTCATCGATGAACGCCCGGGCGTGCGAGGCACCCATCCCCGACGCGCCCCCACTGATCAGGGCAACCCGCCCATCCAACCGTCCGGTCATACTTCTCTCCTCTCATACACCCGCTCCCAGAACTTCCGGCGAAGGTTTCTGGCGAAGCCTGCTCAGTCCGTGCCCTCGTCGGGCGGACCGATCGGTTGCGGGGTGCGGTCCGGGCGGTAGACGCAGCGGGTGCGGGTGTAGATCGTCGGCATGCACTC
Source organism: Nocardia wallacei (assembly GCF_029869545.1). GTDB lineage: Bacteria > Actinomycetota > Actinomycetes > Mycobacteriales > Mycobacteriaceae > Nocardia > Nocardia wallacei_A. The sequence continues at coordinate 9,502 of NZ_JARWQD010000148.1, forward strand.
GTTGCAGTGGATGCAGGCCGATCGGGTGTTCGCGTCGGAACGGATGCGGTGCAACAGGTTCGGCTCGCGCAGCAGGGCCCGGCCCATCGCGACGAAATCGAAACCCTCCGCCATCGCGGTGCGCATGGTCTCCAGATTCGTGATGCCGCCCAACAGGATCAGCGGCATCGACAGCTCGCGGCGGAATTGGCGGGCCCGCTCCAGCAGATACGCCTCGCGGTACGGATACTCCTTCAGGAAGGCCCGCCCGGCCAGGCGGAAGCCCCAGCGTGCCGGTGCGGGAAGCACTTTCGCGAACTCGCGTCGCGGTGCGTCGCCGTGGAACAGCAGCATCGGATTGAGCAGTGAACTACCGGCGGTCAATTCCAGCGCGTCCAGCGCGCCGTCGGCCTCCAGCCAGGCCGCGACCTGCAGCGACTCCGGGACGGTGAGACCGCCCCGCACGCCGTCCTCCATATTCAGCTTCGCCGTCACCGCCAGCCGGTCGCCGACGGCCGCGCGGACGGCCGTGGCGATCTCGCGGGCCAGCCGCGCGCGGCGGGCCGCCGAACCGCCGTACCCGTCGGTGCGCCGGTTCAGCAGCGGGCTCAGGAACGAGCTCACCAGGTAGTTGTGGCCGAAATGTATTTCCACCGCATCGAATCCGGCCGCCTCGGCCAGGCGGGCGGCCTCCGCGTGCGCGGTCACGAGCTGCCGGATCTCGCTCTCGTCGGGAACCCGCATGGGGCGCATGCCCAAGGGGCTGAACATCCGGCTCGGCGCGAGGGCGGGCACCCGATTGGAGGCGGCGTTCGCGACCGGGCCCGCGTGCCCGATCTGGGCGCTCGCGGCCGCGCCCTGCGCGTGCACCGCGTCGGTCAGCTTCCGCAGTCCCGCAACCGCTTCCGGCCGCATCCACAGCTGATGGCGATCCGTGCGGCCACCCGGCGCGACCGCGCAGTAGGCGACCGTCGTCAACGCCACACCGCCCGCGGCGACCTCGCGGTGGAAGGCGACCAGATCGTCGGTGACGAGGGCGTCGGGGGTGCGGCCCTCGAAGGTGGCGGCCTTGATCACCCTGTTGCGCAACATGATCGGGCCGAGAGTGGCCGGTGCGAAGACGTCGTTCATCGGTCGCCTCCGGGCGGTGCGGTCAGCCCGGCCACCACGAATTCGCGGAGCGCGGCGACGGATTCGCGCGACAGCACCCGCTCCGCGCCGCCGAACCGCGTGATGATCAGGTCGAACGCCAGCATCCACCGGCGCCCGCTGTCGGCGGCGTCGAGGCCCGGCAGCAGACCCGTCCACGAGTCGATCCGGAACCAGGGCTGCCGCCAGGCGCCGCTGTGGCGACCCAGGAAGTACCGGGCCAGCAGCCGCAGGTGCAGGCGCCCCACGGGGTCGGCGGACAGCTCGACGAACGGTTCGATCACCGCCTCGACCAGTTCGGGAACCGATGCCCGCGCCGTGGCCAGGGCCGACAGCCGATCGGCCCACAGCGGCCCCAGCCGGTCCTCGAGCAGGGCCGACACCAGCGCGTCCTTGGAGCCGAAGTGATAGTGCACGGCGGCTGGATTCGCCTGTGCCGCAGCACATATGGCACGGATAGACACATCGTCGTACCGCTCGGTCAGCAGCAGCCGCTCGGCGGCGGCCAGCAGCCGCTCCCGAGTACCCACCGCGCCGTGCTCACCCACGGCTGCGCTCCGTGGGGCGCGCGCCGGGTCGCCGATTCGCTCGCTCATGCCAGCCAGTGAACCACACTTTCAAACAATGTTTCAATCATTGATTGAACGAGCCTCCGTCATCACGGGCGCGAAGCCTTACCTCGCAGGTAATCGCCTCCACGCGCCGCCCACGGCAAGCTCGTACCCATGGCAGAAGAACAGGCAGTGCGACAACATGCGGGCGCCGATCACGGTCTGGCCGCGGCCCTGCGGGTGCTGGCGGTGGGGCGCATCGTGCTGGGGGTCGGTTCGCTGGCCGCGCCGCGCGGGCTCGGCCGTCTGTTCGGGATGCGGCTCGCGCCCGAATCCGTCTATCTCACACGCATTTTCGGGGCCCGGGCGCTGGCGCTCGGGCTGGGATATCTGACCGCCTCGGACGGCGACCGCCGCCGCTGGCAGCGCCTGGCCCTGATGGTCGACTTCCTCGACACCGCACACGGGACGGCGCATCTCGCCCGCGGGGATGTGCCGCGCAGCGCGGCGGCACCGCTGGTCGCCATGACCGGAAGCTACCTGGCGATCGGCGCGGCCCGCCTCGCGCGCGATCTGCGCTGACCCGCCGCCGCGACGTCCGCGCTCCGGCCGTTTGCCGGGCCACCGCACACCGTCGCATCCGCACCGCATATCGTTGGCCCCGCAAGGCGGCGGATGCCGGAGGAAACCCCAGTTCACCTGGACAAACGACCGGTTCCGCCGCGCAGCTGTCGATCATGAGGAGGATCCGAATGCGATTCGTCAAGACCGGCGCCGTGGCCCTGGCCTTCGCCGGCGCGGCCGTCCTGGGGTCGGGCGTGGCCCACGCCGACCAGACCATCACCGTCACCGCCGAACTGCTCGGCTGCTCCGTCCAGAACCAGGTCGGCGTCGACGCGCTGGCCAATGTCCAGCCCGGCGAGTCCGTCACCGTCTCCAACGAGGTCGTCGCCGACCTGAAGGCCAAGGGCTGCCTGCCCGAATAGCGTGACTCCGCGGCAGGTCCGGTGCTGCCGGGCCTGCCGCGCTCAGCGCGGGCGACCGCCCGCGTGGGCGTCGCGCGTCGAGCGCATCCACCCGAAGGTCAGCTCCACCGCGCGCCGCCAGTTCTCGTACTCTCGCTCGCGGTGCCCGGGGTCCATGCGCGGCACCCACTGCGCCGCCACCCGCCAATTCCCGCGCAGCCCTTGCAGATCCGGCCAGTAGCCGACGGCGAGGCCCGCCGCGTACGCCGCGCCCAGCGACACCGTCTCGGAGACGAAGGGCCGCATCACCGGCACGTCGAGCACGTCGGCGACGATCTGCATCAGCAGGTTGTCCGAGGTCATGCCGCCGTCGACGCGCAGCGCCCGCGCCTGCAGCCCGGAGTCGGCGTTCATCGCGTCGACCACCTCGCGGGTCTGCCAGGCCGTCGCCTCCAGCACCGCGCGCGCGATGTGGCCCTTGGTGACATACGAGGTCAGCCCGATGAGCAGGCCGCGCGCATCGCTGCGCCAGTGCGGCGCGTACAGCCCGGAGAACGCGGGCACGAGGTAGCACCCGCCGTTGTCTTCCACTGTGCGCGCGAGGGTTTCGATCTCCGGCGCGGACCCGACCAGCCCGATGTTGTCGCGCACCCACTGCACCAGCGAGCCGGTCATCGCGACCGGCCCCTCCAGCGCGTACACCGGCTCGTCCCCGACCTGGTAGCCGATGGTGGTGAGCAGCCCGTGCTCGGACTGCACCAATTCGCCGCCGGTGTTCATCATCAGGAACGCGCCGGTGCCATAGGTGCACTTGGTTTCCCCACGGGCGAAACAGGTCTGGCCGAACAGCGCGGCATGCTGGTCACCCAGCGCGGCCGCGATCGGCAGGCCCGGCACCAGGCTGCGGATGCTGCCGAACGAGGCCGTCGACGACTGGATGCGCGGCAGCACGGCCGCGGGAATTCCGAAGAACCGCAACAGTTCCGGATCCCAGGTGCGGGTGGCCAGATTCATCAGCAGGGTGCGGCTGGCGTTGGTGACGTCGGTGACGTGCAGCCCGCCGTCGACACCGCCGGTGAGATTCCAGACCAGCCAGCTCTCCATGGTCCCGAACAGCACGTCGCCGCGCTCGGCCCGCTCCCGCAGCCCCGGCACGGTATCGAGTAACCACCGTAATCGGGGCGCGGCGAAATACGTGGCCAGCGGCAGGCCGCACAGCTCACGGATCCGCTGCGCGCCCGGCGCGTCCTCGAACTCGCGGACCAGCTCCTCGGTGCGCACGTCCTGCCAGACGATGGCGCGGCCGACGGGCACACCCGTGCGGCGATCCCACACCACCGTGGTCTCGCGCTGGTTCGCAATCCCCACCGCCGCAATCTGTTCCGCGCCGACGCCGGAGTCCCGCAGCACCTGCGGCAGGATGCGCTCCAGATTGCGCCAGATCTCGAGGGCGTCCTGCTCCACCCAGCCCGGCCGCGGATAGTGCTGCCGATGCTCGCGCTGCGCCACCCCGGCCAGCCGCGCGCGGTGATCGAACAGGATGCACCGGGTGGACGTGGTGCCCTGGTCGATGGCCAGAACGTATCGCTGCGTCATCCGTGGCCGCTTCCTGTCGGGTATTCGCTTCGGGGACAGGGAGATTGCAACACGCCGATCGCGCGAAACCGGCGAAACGGCGGAAATCTCGTGTATCCCACGGTCATTGCGCACCGAGCTCCCGCGATACCGCCCGCGCCGCATCGCGCACCTGCCGCACCGGCGTCGCCCGGAACCGCAGCCGCGCGTCACAGATCCGGTCGACGGGCCCCATGATGCCGACGGCGCCGACCACCAGCCCGCCCCGCGCCCGGATCGGCGCCGCGACACCCGCGACGCCCGAACGGAACTCCTCGACCTCCCCCGCCCAGCCGTCCTGCCGCACCCGCGCCAGCTCCCGATCCAGCGCCGCCCGGTCCACCACGGTCCGGTGGGTCCGCGCGCTCAGCTCGCCGCCGCGCGCCCGCGCCGCCAGGTCCGCGTCGTAGGCCAGCAGCACCTTGCCCAGCGCGGTCGCGTGCGCGGGCAGCCGCTCCCCGACCTCGAGCGCCTGCTCGGTGTTGTCGGGGCGGAAGACGTGGTGCACTACCACGACACCGCCGTCGTCCCCGGCGCGCGCCGCGATCCGCACCGCCTCGCCGGTCCGGGCGGCCAGCGCATCGGCCCAGTTGATCGCCCGCGACCGCAGCTCGTTCGGGTCGAGATACCCGGTGCCGACCTGCCCCATCGCCGCACCCAGCCGATACTTGCCGCTACCGGCGTCCTGCACGACGAATCCGACCCCCTGCAGGGTGCGCAGGATGCCGTGCGCGGTCGGCTTGGCCAGCCCCAGCGCGGCGGCGATATCGCCCACGCCGAGGCGGCCGGAGCGGGCGAGCAGTCGCAGCACGGCCGCCGCGCGCTCGATCGACTGAATCGGACCCGGCATGCACGCAACCTAACTCGCCACCACGCCGTCGACGATGTCGAACACGCGCGCCGCCCGCCGACACCTACTCCGCACGCGGTGTGACCTGGGCCATATTCCTCCCGACCGCCGTAGAGTAGCGATCGGCAAGATCATGCTCCACCCTCGCGGTTCGACATTGTCGAATGACCCCTATGTCCGGGTCGAAACCGCGACCGTACCGTCACATTCAGGACGGCCGCACCAGTGGCCGATGTCAGACGGAGGCTCAACGGTGAACTTCGGCGAGATCTTTCTCAGCGAGGCCCTCGGCACGGGGGTACTGATCATTCTGGGTGCCGGTGTGGTCGCCAACGTCCTGCTGGCCGAGACCAAGGGCTTCGACGGCGGCTGGCTGCTGATCAACTTCGGGTGGGGGCTCGGTGTTTTCGGCGGCGTGTACGTCGCCTACAAGACCGGCGGCCACCTCAACCCGGCCGTCACGGTCGGGATCCTGTCCAGCGGCGCGGACGAGTACGCGCCCGGGGTCGCCGTCGACTTCGGCACTACCATCGCCTATCTGGCCGGGCAGATGCTCGGCGCGTTCGTGGGCGCGTGCATCGTGTACGTGGCCTACAAGAAGCACTTCGACGCCGAACCCGACGGCGCGAAGAAGCTCGGCGTGTTCTCCACCGCACCCGAAATCCGTTCCTACGGCTGGAATCTCGCCACCGAGGTGATCGCGACCTTCGTCCTGGTGCTGGTCATCATCGGCATCGGCAAGACCCCGACCGGACTCGGCCCGCTCGCCGCGGCGCTGCTGGTCGTGGGCATCGGCGCCTCGCTGGGCGGCCCGACCGGATACGCGATCAACCCGGCGCGCGACCTGGGCCCGCGGCTGGCACACGCCGTCCTGCCCGTGCAGAGCACGGCACCGGCCCGCGTTCCCGCCGGTGGGGGATCCGGCGAGGCCGCTCCGCAGCCCAAGAACAACGACTGGGCCTACGCCTGGGTGCCGGTGCTCGGCCCGCTGGTCGGCGGCGCGCTCGCGGGCCTGGTGTCCGCCATGGTCTTCTGACGCACGGTCCCTGCGAACCACCCTCTCCCCCATCACTTTTCCCGAAAGGAACCCGCGATGACCCGGTATGTCGGAGCCGTCGACCAGGGCACCACCAGCACCCGCTTCATGGTGTTCGACCACGGCGGCAACGAGGTCACCCGCTGGCAGCTGGAACACGAGCAGATCCTGCCGCGCGCCGGCTGGGTCGAACACAACCCGGCCGAGATCTGGGAGCGCACCAGCACCGTCATCAAAACCGCACTGGCGAAGGCGGATCTGACCGCCGAGGACCTGGCCGCGGTCGGCGTCACCAATCAGCGCGAGACCACCATCGTGTGGAACAAGCGCACCGGACGCCCCTACTACAACGCCATCGTGTGGCAGGACACCCGCACCGACCGCATCGTCACCGAGCTGGAACGCGCCGGGCACGCCGACACCATCCGGCACAAGACCGGCCTGCCGCCCGCCACCTACTTCTCCGGCGGCAAGCTGAAGTGGATTCTCGACAACGTCCCCGGCGTGCGCGAGGCCGCCGAACGCGGCGACGCGCTGTTCGGCACCGCCGACACCTGGGTGCTGTGGAATCTCACCGGCGGTGCCCGCGGCGGCCACCACGTCACCGATGTCACCAACGCCAGCCGCACCATGCTGATGAACCTGGAGACCCTCGACTGGGACGACGAACTGCTGGAGCTGTTCGGCGTGCCGCGCGCGATGCTCCCGCAGATCGAGCCGTCGGTGAATCCGGGCCTGTTCGGCACCACCACCGCCGACGGCCCGTTCCAGGCGGAGATTCCGGTGGCGGGCGTCGTCGGCGACCAGCAGGCCGCCACCGTCGGGCAGCTGTGCTTCCGGCCGGGCGAGGCCAAGAACACCTACGGCACCGGAAACTTCCTGCTGCTCAACACCGGTGAGGAGATCGTGCGCTCGCAGCACGGCCTGCTGACCACCGTCGCCTACCAGTTCGGCACGGAACGGCCGGTGTACGCGCTGGAGGGGTCGATCGCGGTGACCGGGTCGGCGATTCAGTGGCTGCGCGACCAGCTGGGCATCATTTCCGGTGCGGCACAGAGCGAATCGCTGGCCCGGCAGGTCTCCGACAACGGCGGGGTCTATTTCGTGCCCGCGTTCTCCGGGCTGTTCGCGCCGTACTGGCGCTCGGACGCGCGCGGCGTCATCGTCGGCCTGTCCCGCTACAGCAACAACGCCCACCTGGCCCGCGCCGCGCTGGAGGCCATCTGCTATCAGACCCGCGATGTCGTGGAGGCCATGCAGGCCGACTCCGGGGTGGAGCTGGATGTGCTGCGCGTCGACGGCGGCGTCACCGCCAACGAGCTGTGCATGCAGCTGCAGGCCGATTTCCTGGGCGTGCCGGTGTCGCGGCCGGTGGTCGCCGAGACCACCGCGCTCGGCGCCGCCTACGCCGCCGGGCTCGCGGTCGGATTCTGGAAGGACACCGACGAACTGGCACAGAACTGGCAGGAGTCCAAGCGCTGGACCCCCACCTGGACCGACGAGCAGCGCGAGCGTGGCTACGCCCGCTGGAAGAAAGCAGTGTCGCGCACCCTCGACTGGGTCGACGTCGACGAGTGACCCATCACCGCATACGAGAGAGAAATACTGCAGTGACAACACAATTGGATTCGCAGTACCGCGCCGAGGGGCTGAACTCCCTGGGCCGCAAGGACATCGACGTCCTGGTGATCGGCGGCGGCGTGGTCGGCGCCGGCGCCGCCCTGGACGCCGCCGCCCGCGGGCTGACCACCGTCGTGGTCGAGGCCCGCGACTGGGCGGCCGGGACCTCCAGCCGCTCCAGCAAGCTCATCCACGGCGGCCTGCGCTACCTCGAGCAGCTGGACTTCGCGCTGGTGCGGGAGGCGCTCAAGGAGCGCGGACTGCTGCTGAACCGGCTGGCCCCGCACCTGGTGCGCCCCGTGTCGTTCCTGTTCCCGCTGCAGCACCACTGGGAACGCCCCTACATCGGCGCGGGCGTCGCGCTCTACGACACCCTGGGCGGGGCCCGCGCGCTGCCCATGCACAAGCACCTGAGCCGCACGCGCGCACTGGAATTGGCGCCCGCACTGCGCGAGGACGCCATGACCGGCGCCATCCGCTACTTCGACGCCCAGGTCGACGACGCGCGGCACACCATGATGCTCGCCCGCACCGCCGCCCAGCACGGCGCCACGGTGCTCACCCGGACGAGGGTGACCGGCCTGCTCCGTGAGGGGGAGCAGGTCGTGGGCGCGACGGTGACCGATCTCGAGACCGGCCGCACCTACGACGTGCGGGCCCGCAGCGTGATCAGCGCGACCGGCGTGTGGACCGACGAGATGAACGCCATGACCGGCGTGGATTTCCCGTTCCACGTGCGCATGTCGAAGGGCGTGCACATCATGGTGCCGCGGGAACGGTTGAATCTGGACACCGGCCTGATCATGAAGACCGAGAAGAGCGTGCTGTTCGTGATCCCGTGGCGCGAACACTGGATCATCGGCACCACCGACACCGACTGGTCGCTGGACCGCAACCATCCGGTGGCCACCGCCACCGATGTCCGCTACATCCTCGATCATCTGAATTCGCTACTGCGCGAACCGATCACCGAGAACGACATCGTCGGCACCTACGCGGGCCTGCGCCCGCTGCTGTCCGGCGCCTCCAGCGACACCTCGAAGCTGTCGCGCGAACACGCTGTGGCCGAACCGGTTCCGGGGTTGTTCGTGATCGCGGGCGGCAAGTACACCACCTACCGCGTGATGGCCGCGGATGTGGTGGATGCCGCGGTGGCGGGGTTCGGGTCGGCGATGGCGCCGTCGGTCACCCAGAATCTGCCCATCCTCGGCGCGGTCGGCTATCACGAAATGCTCGACGACGCCGAGGGTGTCGCGGCAAGGGCCGGGCTGCCGGTGGAGACGGTGTCGCATCTGCTCGAACGCTACGGCGCGCTGACCACCGAACTGCTCGGAATGATCGACGCCGCACCGGAACTGGGCCTGCCGCTGCCCGGCGCGAGCGAGTACCTCGGCGCGGAGGCGGTATACGCGGTCACCCACGAGGGCGCGCTGCACCTCGACGACATCCTGACCCGCCGCACCCGCATCTCCATCGAGGTGCCCGACCGCGGCCTCACCGCGGCCGCGGCGGTGGCGGACCTGGTCGCCCCGCAGCTGGGCTGGGACGAGGCCACCAAGACGGCCGAACTCGCCCGCTACCGCGACCGCGTGCGGGCCGAACTGGCAGCCAACGAGGCCACCGACGACGAGACGGCCAACACGGCCCGCCTGGTCGCGGTGTCCTGAGCCACGGCCGTCCCCGGCGACATCGCCCGGACGACATCACCCGTTGTCCCGGCGAACGCCGGGACCGGGTCGGGGCCTGAAACACGAACGGCACCACTCGATTCCGGCTTTCGCCGGAACGACCGGACGCAGTTGAACGACGCGGGCCAGCTGCCGTCCCGGCGCTCCCGCGAACCCGCTCAGTTCACGGTGACGGTCAGCGTGAACTCCTGTGCCGGGGCGGATCCCGGGCGCACCGATACCAGCGACAGCCGCGCGGTGCCCGGGTCGGCGGCGGTGAACGCCCACACCGAGGTGCCCGGCCCGGTGCCCAGCAGATCGCCCGGATTCGGACGGAACTGCGGCTCACCCTCCTGATGCAGCACGTTCTCGTCGTTCTCGCCGATCTGCCAGCGGTAGCCGGTGGACGGATCGTCCGGCAGCGCGACCACGAGCTCGCTCCCGGACGACAACGTCACGGCCGTGCCGTTGGCGTCGGTGCCGACCACCATCGGTTCCGCCACGGGCACAACGAGATTCGGCAGCGCGGGAGCCGGGGCCGCCACGGCCACCGCGCTCGGGCCACCGACGGCCACCGCCAAACCGAACACAACCATCATCAAAGGTGTACGCACCACAGTCCTTCCATACGTCAGGGGCGCTCACACCATACAGTCGCCCCCCGAGCAACCGACCGGATAACCGCCAAAACCCGCCCCCAGCAACCCTTCCGAACGCAACCATCTCCCCGCGCCCTTTACATGCTCCCGAGGAGGCGGCTAGTGCTTGAGTGCGAGGCCGCCGTAGGCGCCCGACAGTTCCGGACGTGAGCCGACGTCGGCGGGGTTCTCCGGGCGCCACAGCGGCAGGTGTACCAGGCCCGGCTCGAGCAGTTCCCAGTCGCCGAAGTACGCGGCGATCTCGTCGCGGGACCGCAGCACGATCTCGGTGGAGGTGCGGCCCGACAGCTTCTGCGCCTCCAGCACCTCGGCGGGCTGCCCGTCGGCCGTGGCGTGCGTGATCGCGAGGTAGCTGCCGGGGACCACCGCCTCCTGCAGGCGGGCCACGCACCCGGCCGGGTCGGCCTCGTCGGGCACGAAGTGCAGCACCCCGAGCAGCAGCACCGCGACGGGCCGGTCGAAGTCCAGCACCCGCCTCGCCTCCGGATCGGCCAGGATCGCCTGCGGATCGGCGACGTCGGCCCGGATGACGCTCGCGTAGTCGTTACCGGCCAGGATCGCCTGGCTGTGCGCCACCGCGACCGGGTCGATGTCGACGTAGACGACCCGGGATTCGGGATTGCGCGCCTGCGCCACCTCGTGCACGTTGCCGACCGTCGGAATGCCCGAGCCGAGGTCGAGGAACTGCGTGATTCCGGCGTCGACCAGGCCCCGCACGCAGCGCCGCAGCAGATCGCGGTTGGCGCGCATGACCTCGGCGACGTTGGGCGTGAACGATTCGATCTGGCGGGCCAGCACCCGGTCGATCTCGAAATTGTGCATACCGCCCACGAAATAGTCGTAGACCCGCGAGGCACTGGGCCGGTCCAGGTCGATTCCCTCGGGCGCCCAACTCGGTCTGGTCATCGAAACCTCTCTGGAGATCACAGCACCCGCCGCGGGTACCGGAAGGCAAAGCATCGCAATCGTATTCGAGCAACCACAGAAACGCGTGTGGTTCACACGTCCAGGACGGCAGGACTACGATCGATCTCTATGGCGTGGGAAGGGTCAGGCGACGTCCTGCACGCCGATCTGGCCGAGCGCTGGTCGGCCGCACTCGGCTGCGGGACCCGCGATCACGTCGTCCCCCTGAGCGCCACCGAGGTCCGCGACCTGCTGGCCGGGCTGGCCGCCGAACTCGACGCCGTCGCCCGCACCGGCGGAACCGCGCGCGCCGCCGCGGCCGGGGTGCGGCTGGCCCGCGCGCATTTCGTCGGCGACGAGGTTCTCGGCCGCAGCATCGGCGTGCTCAGCGCCCATTTCGCCGCGACCGGCGTGCCCGGTGACCGCTCCGGCGAGGTGCTGACCGCCTTCGCCACCGGCTATGTGCGGGCGTTCCGCGCCTGGCTGCTGAGCGAACAGGAGAGCGTGCGCGCCGCCGATATCGCGGCCCGGCGCGCGGTCGAGGAGCAGCTGCGCGCCAGCGAGGCGCGGATGCGGGGCGTGTTCTCGCAGGCCGGGATCGGCACCGGACTGTCGGATATGACCGGCCGGATCATCGAGGTCAACGCCGCCTTCGCCACCATGCTCGGCTACACCGTGGAGGAGATGGCCGAACTCAACGTCGACGAGCTCACCCACCCCGACGACGCGCCCGGCATGTGGGCGCTGTACGCCGGGGTGCTGCGCGGCGACCACGACAACGTGCAACTGGAGAAGGCCTACCGGCACCGCGACGGCCACACGGTGTGGACCAACATCAACGTCTCGCTGATCCGCGACGACCAAGGCCTGCCGCAGTACACGCTGGTGCTGGTGGAGGACATCTCCGAGCAGCGGGCGCTGCGCGAGCGGCTGCACCACCGCGCCCACCACGACCCGCTGACCGGGCTGGCCAACCGCACCCGTTTCTTCGACGCGCTCGCCGAGGCGTTCGCCGATCCCACCGCCCTGGTCGGCCTGTGCTACGTCGACCTCGACCACTTCAAGGCCGTCAACGACACCTTCGGCCACGCCGCCGGCGACGAGTTGCTGACCCAGGCCGCCACCCGCCTCGCGGCCTGTATCACCGAGCCGGACCATCTGGTCGCGCGCATGGGCGGCGACGAATTCGTGGTGCTGGTGCCGCGCTCGGCGGGCCACGGCGAACTCGCCCGCCTGGCCCGGACCGTCCTGGACGCGCTGGCCGCACCGTTCGACATCCACGGCCACCCCCTCACCGTCACCGCCAGCGTGGGGGTGACCGCCCAGCACCCGGGCCACACCACCACCGACGAGCTGCTACAGGCCGCCGACACCACCATGTACTGGGCCAAGGCCGACGGGCGCGGTCGCTACGCGGTATTCGACGCCGACCGCCGCCGTCGCGAGCACACCCGGTCCGAGCTGACCGCGGCCATGCCGGTGGCGCTGGGGCGCGGCGAGTTCTTCCTCGACTTCCAGCCGATCGTCGCCCTCACCGACCGGACGCCGGTGGCGGTGGAGGCGCTGGTGCGCTGGCGGCATCCCGAGCTCGGCACCCTCACGCCCGCCCGGTTCGTGGATCTGGCCGAGGACAGCGGCCACATCGGCGCGCTCGGCATGGTGGTGCTCGAGGACGCCTGCCGCACCGCCCGGGACTGGTACGACCGTTTCGGTGAGCGAACACCGGCACTCAGTGTCAACGTCTCCGCCGCGGAGGTCGCCGATCCGGATTGGCTCGACCGGGTACAGGACGTCATCGTCTCGACCGGCATAGAGCCGGGGCGGCTGCAGCTCGAGCTCACCGAGCGGGCGTTCATGCACGCCTCCGGGCGGCCGCTGCAGGCGTTGCGCACCCTGGCCGAGGGCGGGGTCCGCATCGCGATCGACGACTTCGGCACCGGCTATTCGAATCTCGCCTACCTCGGGCGCCTGCCGCTGCACGTGGTCAAGCTCGCGGGGCCGTTCATCCACCGCATCCGCACCCCGGGCGCCTCCGGCCGCAGCGATCTGCTGGTGCTGCGCACCATCATCGACCTGTGCCACGAGCTCGGCCTCACCGTCACCGCCGAATGCGTCGAGACGCCGCACCAGGCCGAGCGGCTGCTGGATCTGGGCTGCGATACCGCACAGGGCTGGTACTTCCACCACCCGATGCCCGGCGAGCAGATCACCAAGCTGCTCGCCGAGCCGGACACCGGTCAGTAGTAGGCCGTGCCGCCGGTGGCAGCGCCGCGCCCACCACGTCCAGGCGCTGGCGCACCCGCAGCTTCGACTCCGGAACCACCACTGCCACAAGGGGAATCATCACGAGAGTGAAGATGAACAGGAACCAGAATATCGCCCGCCAGCTGTAGTGGTCGACGATGTAGCCGCCGATCAGCGGGCCCGCCGCGCCGGAGACCCCGAGCCCGTGGAGGCGATGCCGAGCCCGATCGGCACCTACCGGCGCGGCATCAGATCGCGGATCAGGCCGTAGGAGATGACCGCCGTGGCCTGCAGGCCGCGCCCGAACAGGAACAGCAGCCAGTCGCTGGTGACCGCGCAGATCGCGCAGCCGATCAGGAACAGCACGCCGCAGGTGAGGAACATCCGCTTCTTGCCCCAGATGTCGCTCATCTTGCCGATCAGCGGTGAGGCGGCGGCGCCGGTGACGCCGAAAATGATGATCGCTCAATTGATGTCGGCGCCCTGCTCCGGGAAGGTCGGCGCGATCTGGCGCAGCGCCGCCACCATGGCGAACTGCGGCGGGGCGACCTCGGTGAACAGCACGATGACGGCCAGCACCGAGAAGATCCGCAATCGTGATGCGCCGTCGAGTCTTCCGGTCACGTCGACCGGTTCGAGCGCGGTGGATTCGAGGGAGGTGGACATGAGCCGGATGTGGCCACGCACGCACCGAGATCTCCGACTCACCGCACCCGCGACGGCAACGTGTTGCACACTTAGTCACTATGCTCTGGATCTACTACGGCATGTTCCTCCTGCTGCTGGAGGGCGAGAAGCTCCTGGAGCAGATCCTGCTGCAGTGACAGGGCGCGTCAGTGCGCCACACCCCCGCACCAGATTCGCCGGATCGCCCGGGTGGCAGCGATATCCGCGACCGGGTCGCCGTCCACCAGCAGCAGGTCCGCCCGGCCGCCGGGTGCGATCACGCCGCGATCCGCCAGGCCGAAGTGCCGCGCGGGCAGGGCGGTGGCGGCATTGAGCGCCTCGACGGTCGAAAGTCCGGCCCGCACAAGCAGTTCCAGTTCGTGGTGCAGGCTCGCGCCGTACTCGGGTGCGAACGGGATGCCGGGGGTGGCGTTGGCGTCGGTGCCCGCCAGGATCGGCACCCCGGCCGCACGCAGTTCCGCGATGCTGGTCAGCGCCGGGGCGAATGCCGCAGCGTTACCGGTGGCCGCGGCGATGCCCTCCATCATCGTCAGTGTCGGCACGGCCACGCTCCGCTGTGTCGCCATGCGCCCGACGTCATGCCCGCTCAGGGGCGCGCCCAGTGGAATGTGGGTGACGATATCGGCACCCGCGTCCAGAGCCATGGCGTACGCGCCCGGCGATGCGGCGTGCGCCACCACCAGCATGCGCCGCGCATGCGCGGCCACCACGACGGCCTTCGCCGTCACCGCCTCCGGTCCGCCCTCGCCCGGTGCCTCCAGCACCAGCTTCAGGTAGTCGGATCCGGACGCGGCCCGGGCGGCCACCGCCTCCTCGGCCTCCTCGGGACCGTGGATGACGGCCTCGGCTGGCAGCACCCGCGCATGCATACCGCCCGGGCCGATGACCGGCAACCCGGCGCTGCGCACATCCGTGGTGCCGCGCAGTTCGCGCAGCGCCGCCACCTGCTCGGGCGGCCAGGAGGCCATATCGAGGGCCGTGGTAATCCCGTGTGCCGCAAGGCGTTCCACCTGCTCCGGCCGGTCCAGATGCACATGCGCATCGATCAGCCCGGGCAGCAGCACGGCTCCCCCGGCATCGATGATCTGCCCACCGGAGGGATCCGTGCCGATCACCGCACCGTCGATCACCACCGTCACCGGCTCACCCACCCGATGACCGTCGAACACCCGGACATTGTCGAGCACGGTCTTGGCATCGTCTCCCGCCGCACCGTCCACAGCGCTCACCCTCCAATTCCCTGATCATCTCCCACCCAGTCCTCCACCCCGACTGTAGGCCACGCGCATTCGGCCGGGATCAGTGAACGGCGCCGAAGATTTCCGTCACCATGTTCTCGGACGCGTCGGCGGCGCGGATGTCCAAGTGGACCGATGGGCCGTCGAAATGCATGGTGAATCCGAAGAAGGGGCAGCAGCGCTGTTCGGCTGCCGCCAGGGCCGCGAGCGCACCGGCGCGGTCGGCCGCGATCGTCAAACGCAGGCCGTTCGGGATTGCGAGGCGTTCGGCTCCCTCGATCGCCGTGCGCCACTGCGTCGTTCGCTCCGCCTGCGCCGCGTGGTCGAGCGCGCACGCGATGGGCGCTGTCCGCCACGATTCCCCGGCGGTGATCGGATCTCCCCCGCCGAGGCCGCATTCGTCATCGCACGGCGCGTCGCGATCGGGCAGCGCATCGAGCCGACGCAGCGCCGAACGGGCCGTCTCGGCGAACTCGGTCAATTCGGCCAGCCGTGCCTGCGCCCGGTCCAGGCTCTCGGCAATCCGCGGCCGCAACTTCGATTTCACCTCCGCGCAGGCGCCGCCGTCCCACACGGCGAGCACCTCGGCGATCTCGGCCAGCGGCAGCCCCAGCTCCTTCGCCGCACCGATCACCGCCAGCCGCCGCACCGCGTCCTCGCCGTAGACCCGATACCCTGCCCCCGTCCGCCCGGCGGGCATCAGCCCGGCATTCTCGTAATAGCGCAGCGTCGTAGCCGGAACCCCACTGCGCTCGGCCAGCTCGGAAATCCGCATCCCGCTCACGCTCTCGACGGTAAACCTTCCACCCGCCTCGAAGGTCAAGCCCGGCACGCGGCCCCGGCGAGTCAGCGGTCGGGGAACGAGCCCACGAAGGCGGCCCCGATCAGGGCGGCGCTGACCACGGAGAGCACGGCGATACTCCACATAAGAAACCCTCTTCGATTGGGTGCCAAGCCAATTCAACCTACCGTGAGCCCCATCACACCGCCACCCGAACCCGAACCACATGCCCAGATGCGCATATCCAGGTATAGGTATCAACCGCGCCACCCCGCTTTCCCGCACCCCCAGCGTGTTACCGCACCCCCGGCGAGGCCGTGTTCGGGGTGCGGGGACGTGGAGGGGGTGCGGGAAAGCGGGGGTTAGCGGTTGCGGCGGTCGCGCTTTTCGCGGACCCGGACCGAGATGCGCACCGGGGAGCCGTCGAAGCCGAATTCCTCGCGCAGGCGGCGTTCCAGGAAGCGGCGATAGCCCGCCTCGAGGAAGCCGGTGGTGAACAGCACGAAGGTCGGCGGGCGCGTGGTGGCCTGGGTGGCGAACAGCACGCGCGGCAGGCGGCCGCCGCGCATCGGCGGCGGCGTGGCCGCGATGACCTCCTTGAGCCAGGAGTTCAGGCGGCCGGTCGGGATCCGCTTGTCCCACGACTCCAGCGCGGTTTCCATTGCGGGAACGAGCTTCTGGACCGCGCGGCCGGTCTGGGCGGAGATGTTCACCCGCTGCGCCCAGGGCACCTGCACCATCTCGCGGTCGATCTCGCGCTCGAGCTGGTATCGGCGGTCCTCGTCGACCAGATCCCATTTGTTGTAGGCGATCACGAGGGCGCGACCGGAATCGGCGACCATGCTGATCACCCGCAGGTCCTGTTCGGTGATCGGCTGCGAGGCGTCGATCAGCATGATGGCGACCTCGGCCGCCTCGATGGCCGACTTGGTCCGCAGCGACGCGTAGAACTCGGTGCCGCTGGCATTGGCCACCTTTCGGCGCAAGCCCGCCGTATCGACGAAACGCCATGGCTTGCCGCCCAATTCGACCAGCGAGTCGACCGGGTCGACGGTGGTACCCGCCACGTCGTGTACCACGGACCGCTCATCGCCCGACAGCTTGTTCAACAGGCTGGACTTGCCGACGTTCGGCTTGCCCACCAGGGCGACGCGCCGCGGCCCGCCGATCCCGCCGCTGCCCTCCCGCGGCGTCTCCGGCAGCACCTCCAGCAGGTCGTCGAGCAGGTCACCGGTCCCCCGGCCGTGCGAGGCGGAGACCATCCGCGGCTCCCCCAGCCCGAGCGACCACAGCGTGGCCGCCTCGGCCTCCAGCTTCTCGCTGTCGACCTTGTTGGCGACCAGGATCACCGGAGTCTTGGAGCGGCGCAACACCTTCACGGCCGCCTCGTCGGTCGCGGTCGCACCCACGGTCGCGTCGACGACCAGCAGAATCGCGTCCGCGGTCCGCATCGCCAGCTCGGCCTGCCGGGCCACGGCCTGCTGCAACCCCTTGGCATCGGGCTCCCAGCCGCCGGTGTCCTGCACCAGGAACCGCCGCCCGGACCAGGACGCCTCGTAGGAGATGCGGTCGCGGGTCACGCCCGGCACGTCCTCCACCACGGCCTCGCGGCGGCCCAGAATGCGGTTCACCAGAGTGGATTTGCCGACGTTCGGCCGGCCGACGACGGCCACCGTCGGCATCGGAACGTGCTCGTGCGCCTCGACATCGCCCTCGAGATCGGCGATCTCCCACTCGGTTTCGTCGGCCCAGACCCCGTCATCGGCGAAGGTCTCCTGGGTCATTGCCGCCCTCCTGCCGAAACCTGCTGTGCCACAACCCGGTACAGCTCGTCGATGACCTGGTCCCGGGTCAGCTCGCTGGTGTCGACCAGCACCGCGTCCGGGGCGGGGCGCAGCGGCGAGACCGCGCGGGTGGAGTCCAGGTTGTCGCGGCGCTGCACATCGGCGAGCACCGCCTCGTAATCGTCGCCGCGCCCCTCGGCGATGTTCTGCTGATTACGTCGCCGGGCCCGAGCCTCGGCCGACGCCGTCAGATAGATCTTGGCGTCGGCATCGGGCAGCACGACCGTGCCGATATCGCGGCCCTCGACCACGATTCGCCCTGCGGCGACGGCGATTTCGCGCTGCAGCGCCACCAGCTGCTCCCGCACCTCGGGCACGGCCGACACCGCCGACACGGCCCGCGTGACGGTATTGCCGCGAATCTCCGCGGACACGTCCACACCGTCGAGTTCGATCACCTCATGGCTCGGATCGGTGCCGATGGTCAGCGGCAGATCCTTCACCGCGGTGGCCACCGCCGCCGCATCGGCCGTGTCGACGTCGACGCGCAGCACCCGCAGGGTCGCCACCCGGTACATCGCACCGGTGTCCAGGTAGCGCGCGCCCAGCCGGGTCGCGAGCCGGCGCGACACGCTCGACTTCCCGGTGCCCGACGGGCCGTCCATCGCGACGACCAGTGACGACGACCGGGACAGCTCCGTACCGTCCACGACGACCCCTCCTGCCTGCACACCGTTCACACCGACACCGCCTCTCACAACGACACCGCCTCGTAGAGCTTTCCGATTTCGTCGCGGCCCAGCACCCGCAGCGTGCCGGGTCGCTGGTCGCCGAGCGCGACCGGGCCGATATGGGTGCGGACCAGCGCGATCACGGGATGGTCCACCGCGGCCAGCAGCCGCCGCACGATGTGTTTGCGGCCCTCGTGCAGCACCACCTTCACCAGCGATTTGCCCTCGCCGACCTCGAGCACGGTGAACTTGTCCACCGTGGCCGGGCCGTCGTCGAGCTCCACGCCCGCGCGCAGCCGCTTGCCGACCTCGCGGTGGACCTCACCGTTCACGGTCGCCAGGTAGGTCTTGGCCACCTCGAAGGACGGATGCATCAGCCGGTGGGCGAGATCGCCGTCGTTGGTGAGCAGCAGCAGGCCCTCGGTCTCGGCGTCCAGGCGCCCGACGTGGAACAGCCGCTGCCCGGCCATCACCCGCTCGGCGACGATATCGCCCACGCACGGGCGGCCCATTTCGTCGGACATGGTCGACTGGAAACCCTTGGGCTTGTTCAGCGCCAGGTACACCTGTTCGTCGCGCACCACGATGCGCACGCCGTCGACGCGGACCACGGCGGTGTTCGGATCGATGCGCAGGCCCTGTTCGCGCACGATGGCGCCGTCGACCTCGACGCGGCCCTGATCGATCAGCTCCTCGGCGGCGCGGCGCGAGGCCACCCCGGCCTTGGCCAGCACCTTCTGCAGCCGCTCGCCCTCGCCCCACGGCAGTTTCTTCGGGCCGGTCTGCTCCGGTTCGGCGTTCTGATGGCGGGCCGGTTTGGCGAAGCTGAGCACGGTCGGCTGCTTCCGCTTCGGCTTCGGCTTCGGATTGCGGCTGGGCGCGGGCTTGGGCGTCAGCGGCCGCCCCCCACCGATGCCCGGTTTGCCTGCGAGAGAACGGCTTTCACCACGCCCGGGCAGTGCGTCGGGCGCCCGGCGCCCGCCCCGCCCCGCTGGAAATCCACGATCCGACAGGCCCCCACGTCCGGCCCCACCACGTCCGGAATCGAATCCTCCCCGACCGCCCGGTCCGGATCGGCCGCGCCCGGAGTCGAATTCGCGCCGGTCGCCGCGTCCCGCAGCGAAACCACCACGGCCGGAGTCGAATCCGCCGCGGCCACCTGAGGCCGGGCGGCCGCGGCCGGAGCCCGAGTCGCGCCGATCGCCCCACGTGCTCCCGCCCCGGCCCTGGAACCCGCCACGACCGGACTCGTAACCGCCACGGCCGGACGACGAACCACCGCGCCCGGAGTCGTTACCACCCCGCCCGGAGTCGTAGCGACCGCGCCCGCCCGCGGCCGACCGCCCGCGCTCGTTGTCGAATCCGCCGCGCTGGTTTCGGCCCGCGCCGCCGCGATCCTGCGAATACCCGCCCCTCCCCTGCGGTGCCGCGCCGCGACCCGAGGACCCGCCCCGGCCCTCGGAACCCCCGCCGCGACCGGCACCACCCCGCCCACCCTGGGTGCCGCGCTCTCGCGCCGATCCGCGGGGTGATTCCGCGCTGCGTTTTCTACGATCCGGTGTGCCATCTCGGCGAGCGGGTGTGTTCACGATGTCCTGTCAATCCTCGGAGCCGAGGTCGATATCTGCCTCGGCGGGTTTCCTCAGCCTGGTGTACCGCGGATCGGTCTCCAGGCTCTCGTTGATCTCATCGATCAGGTCGACGCCCGGCAGCAGGGGCGCCAGCGACGGCAGTTCCGCCAGCGACGCGAGCCCGATCCGTTCCAGGAACAGTTCGGTGGTGATGTACAGGGTGCCGTTGGTCTCCGGATCGGTTCCGGACTCGGCGATCAGCCCGCGCGCCACCAGGGTGCGGATCACGCCGTCCACATTCACACCGCGCACGGCGCTCACCCGTGCTCGCGTAACCGGTTGACGGTACGCGATCACCGCCAGAGTCTCCAAAGCGGCCCTGGTCAACTTGGATCGCGCGCCGTCGAGCAGCATGCGCTCGACGTACGGCGCGAAGTCGGTGCGGGTGTAGTACCGCCAGCCGTCGCCGACGAACCGCAGGTCGATCCCGCTGCCCCGCGCGGTCAACTCCGCCGACATCTCCCGCAGCGCCTGCTCGACGCGCTGCTCGCTGTCGTCCAGCGCCGAGGCCAGCAGTTCGACCGGCGCGGGCGCGTCCACGATCAGCAGCATCGCCTCCAGCGCGGCCCGGAATTCGGTGTCGTCGAGGCTGCCGGGCTCGGACGGCTCGTCCACGTCGTCGACGTCGCCGCGGGCGTCGCCTTCGGGAACAACGTCACCCGCATCGACCGTGGTATCGGCACCACCGACCCCACCGGCACCACCGACCTCGCTCGAGATCCCGGTGTCGGTGGTTTCGTGCTCACCGGCCGAATCCTGCACCTCGATATCCGCCCTCGTCACCCGTAGTCCTCGTCGATTGTGATCGTCTCCCTCGGTTCGTCGCCCTCGTCGCCGAGCCAGCTGACCGCCAGCGGGCCCAGGGGATCGGGCTGGTCGAATTCGATCGTCTTGCCCCGGTAGAGCTCGAGCAGCGCGAGAAAGCGGGCCACGATCTGAATCGGCACGTCGCAGTCGCCGCACAGCTCGCGGAACGTCGTCCAGCCGCCCGCCCCGCGGTTCTTCAGCATCTCCAGCACCAGCGCGGCCTGCTCGGCCACCGAGATGGCGTGCGAGTGCAGATGGTCGAGCCCCACCTTCGGCACCGGGCGTGGCCGGAACGCCGCCGCGGCGATCTCGGCGAAGCCGGCGGCGTCGACACCCAGCGTAACCTCCGGCAGCAGGTCGAGAAACCGCTCCTCCAGCGACACCGCCCGCGGATACCGCCGCAGCGCGGCCTGCTCGAGCTCGCCCAGCAGCTCGGCGACCTGCTTGAACGCCCGATACTGCAGCAGCCGCGCGAACAGCAGGTCGCGCGCCTCCAGCAGCGCCAGATCGTCCTCGTCGGTGACCTCCCCCGACGGCAGCAACCGCGCCGCCTTGAGATCCAGCAGCGTCGCGGCCACCACCAGGAATTCGGTGGTCTGGTCGAGGATCTTGTCCGCACGCAGCGTGGGATCGGCGTCCAGGCTCGCCGTCAGCGCCTTGGTGTAGGCGATGAATTCGTCGGTGACCTGATGCAGCGCCACCTCGGTGACGTCCAGGCGGCGCTGGCTGATCAGCTGCAGCAGCAGGTCGAACGGACCCTCGAAGTTGCTCAGCCGCAGGTGAAATACGTTCGATCTGTCCGGATTGTCCGCCACGGCAGCATCGTTCGCCGGGTCCGGTGCCGGACTCGGCGCGGCGGGAGTGGCGGGGTCGGTCGAATCCTGGGCGGCTGCGGTGGCTGGCTCCGTCACCGGCCCGACCGGTGGATGACTTCCCGTGCCATCGCCCGATACGCTTCCGCGCCAGCCGATTTCGGCGCCCAGGTGGTGATCGGCTCACCGGCGACACTGGCGTCCGGGAACCGCACGGTGCGGTTGATCACGGTGTGGTACACCAGGTCTCCGAACACCTCGACCACCCGGTTCATCACCTGCCGCGAGTGCAGCAAACGCGCATCGAACATGGTCACCACGATGCCCGACAGGCTCAGCCGGGGATTCAACCGGTCCCGCACCTTCTCCACGGTGTCGGTGAGCAGGGCCAGGCCGCGCAGCGAGAAGTATTCGCACTCCATCGGAATGATCACGCCGTCGGCGCAGGCCAGCGCGTTGACCGTGAGCAGGCCCAGCGACGGCTGGCAGTCGATGAGGATGTAGTCGTAGCTGCCCCGCAGCGAGGCCAGGGCGCGGCCCAGCGTCTGTTCCCGGCCGACCTCGTTGACCAGCTGGATCTCCGCCGCGGACAGGTCGATATTGCTGGGCAGCAGGTCCATGTTGTCGACCTTGGTCTTCAGCAGGACGTCGCTCGCGCTGGCCCGGCCGCCCACCAGCAGGTTGTGCACGGTGAGATCCAGGTCGTGGTGGGCCACGCCGAGACCGGCCGATAACGCCCCTTGCGGATCCAGGTCGACCAGCAGCACGCGGCGGCCGTATTCGGCCAGCGCGGCACCGAGATTGATGGTGGAGGTGGTCTTGCCGACGCCGCCCTTCTGGTTGCACATGGCGACGATCTGCGCCTCCCCTTCGGCGGGCGCCGGAGGAGGTTCCGGAATCTCGCGCAAGGGGCGTCCGGTCGGGCCGAGTTCCGTGCCGTCCGCCACGATGTCGTTCGCCTCCCATAGTGTGTGGGCCGCCTGCTCTGCCGGCGGGTTCGACCGGGTCTGTGAAAGCGGTTCTGCCGCAGCGCTCATCGGCGGCTCGGCCGCACCGGCTGTCGTCATATCCGCTGCTCCTTCAATTTTCCTAGCCAATGCCCCGCCGAGCACCGCGAGACAGTTCCCGCCCGGCGCTACCCAGGGTCGCACCAGGGACCCCATAGACGCTACCGCTTCGGAGCGCAAGACCTCCGTTCGGACACGCTCAGTGGATCATGTCCGCGGCGGTCCCGGATGTCGAGTGGATCGCGAGCAGGGCGCTGCCGTCAACAGTAGCCGCGGCGCCGGGCGGCACCGGCCGATTCCGGGGACGCTCCCCGAGGCGTGGGCCTCAGGCGGGTTCTTCCGGCGGAATGATCCAGGTGGGCACCTCGTCGTCGATGCCGGTGGTATCGGCGAGCGCCCGCTTCGGGAAGTCCGCAGGCACCGCGAAACCGGGCTTGCGCTGCGACCCGTCCGCGAGCAGCTCCCAGCGGAAGGCCAGGTCGTGCACGGCGACGGTCGCGAGATTGCGGGTGAACTCGCCGAGATCGCCGGATTCGCGGCGCGAGGTGCCGAGCAGCCGGAAGTCGGCCGGTGCCTGCGCCGCGGTCCGGGCCGCGTAGAGGCTCTCCTGCACGGCCAGCGCCAGCATCGGGTGATCGGCCAGCTCGATGAAGGTGTCGGCGCTGTCCGCGGCGGCCATGGTGGCCCGGTCGAACCGGACCCGGTTGCGGATGTTGAGGAACCAGAACTCGGCCTGCGGCAGGCCGGGCGGCACGCGGTCACCGATCGTCGCGGCGAACAGCGGAATCGGCGACTCGCTGAATCGCTGCTCGTACAGATGCTCGCGGACGCCCTCGGTGGCGATGCGCCGATAGGGTGCGAGCACCTCGGTATGCGCCGGATACTCGACGCGGATCTCCTTGGCGAAGCGCCCGCTCCCGCGGACGCGCTCGATGATCTCGAGCACCGCCGGACGATCCCCGGACACGGCCACGATGTGCGGCGAATTCACCACCGACAGCTTCACCCAGCCGAGGCTGCGCGCGACGAGCGATTCGCACTCGTCGATGTCGACGCCCAGCACGGCCATCGTGTAGCCGGGCGGCGCGTGCTCGGCGATGAGGTCGGCGCGCACCTTCGTCGCCACCAGCGCGTCGCGCACCGTGGCCATCCCGCAGACCGCCGCGGCGGCCAGTTCGCCCTGGCTGTGCCCGATGGTCGCGACCGGCTCCACCCCGGCGGCGAGCCACATCGCGGCCAGCCCCAGGGTGTGCACGAACAGCGCGGGCTGCACCACGCCGATGTCGTCGGTGTAGCTGTCGTCGTCGACCAGCAGGTAGTGCAGCGGCTCCGGCGCCGCGAGTTCCTCGCTCAGGATCGCCGCGCAGACGTCGGCCTGCGCGCGATAGGCGGGCGAGTGCTCATAGAACACCGCGCCCATCCCGGGTCGCTGGCTGCCCTGCCCGGGGAAGACGAAGCCGTGGCGCTGCGCGGTGGCGGGCCGGTCGCCGCGGACGACCGCCGGGTCGCCGTCCCCCGATACCACGGCGTCGAGCGCGCGCTGCAGATCGTCGCGACCGGACACCATGGCCAGCGCGCGCGTCGGCCGCACGGTGCGGGTGCGCAGCAGCGCCGCGGCGATCTCCTCCGCGCTCGTCTCGGGATGCCCGCCCAGGAATTCGCGCACCGCGGTGGCCTCACGCACCAGCAGTTCCGGCGTCTCGGCGGACAGCACGACGGGAATCCGCCCGTCCGGCAGCCTGTAGCTGGAAATGACTGGTCCTCCTGTGACGCGGTACAGCTGATCCGGTCAGACAATATGCCACACCGGACCGACCGGTCATCGGGCCGCGACGCCTACCGCGCCCGCGGATGTGCCGTCGCCCACACCTCGTGCAGTGTGTTCACCGTGACCAGCGTGTAGATCTGGGTGGTGGTGACCGACGCGTGCCCGAGCAGCTCCTGCACCACCCGGACGTCGGCGCCGCCGTCCAGCAGATGCGTCGCGAACGAATGGCGCAGCGTGTGCGGTGACACCGCCGACCCGATACCCGCGCGTTCGGCGGCGTCCTGCAGGACCTGCCAGGCGCTCTGGCGGGACAGGCGGCCGCCGCGCGCGTTGAGGAACAGTGCCGGATTTCCCTTGCCGCGCACCGCCAGTGCGGGACGGCCGCGGACCAGGTAGCCGTCCAGGGCGTCGAGGGCCGGGCGGCCGATCGGCACCATGCGCTGCTTGCCGCCCTTGCCGCGCAGCACCACCGCGCGGTCGGCGGCGTCGATGTCGTCGACGTCGAGGCCGACCACCTCCGAGATGCGCGCGCCGGTCGAGTACAGCAGCTCGAGCAGTGCGCGATCGCGCAGCCCGCGGGGCCCGCCGTCGGCCTGCCCGGCGCCCCCGGCCGCCTCCAGCAGTCGCGAAACCTGTTCGTAGGGAAGGGCTTTCGGCAACCGCCGCGCCGGGGCCGGGGGCTTGACCGCATGGGCGACATCGCCCGCGGTGATGCCCTCGGCCGCGGCGAACCGGTGCAGCCCGCGCACCGCGACCAGCCCCCGCGCGGCCGAACTGGCCGCCAGCGGCGGATACCCGTCCCCGCCCGCCCGCAGCGCCACCACGAAATCGGCGATATCGCCCTCGGTGACGGCGTCCAGCCCGCCGATCCCCCGCTGCGACAGGAATTCCCGATACCGGTCCAGATCGCGCCGGTAAGCACTGGAGGTGTTGCGCGCCGCGCCCCGCTCGACCGTCAGATGGTCGAGATACGCCTCGATCTCCCGCTGCAACACCCGCCGCTCCCTACCGCCGAACCCCGCGCCCGGGCCGAACACCACGGCTCGGCGCAGCCGACCGCCACAGCTCGGGCGGCAGGGTCTCGGCATTCACGGCTCACATAATGTCAGCCCCGCCCCACACCACGCAGAACGAAACGCAACACCCCCGCAGGACGGGAAGCCTCACAGGCTCAACGCCGCCCGCAGCCGCGTATCCAAGGCATCCATCTCGTCCGCGCTCAACTCCCCCGCCAACTCCGCCAGCCACACCCGGTACACCCGGTGGAACTCGAGCGCATCGGCCCAGCCGTGACACGTGTGAATCGTCAGCACGTGCCCCGGGTCCACGTCGGCGATCGGGACCACGTGCAGCCAGCGGTAGGGCGAGACGATCACCGCGGGGTCCGACACCAGGACGACGGTGGTGCGCCGCGGTGCCGGGGTGCCGTCGGGCAGGACCGGGGCGTACTGCCAGACCTCGCCGCGTCTCATGCGTCGTGCGCCGCAGCCGATTCGGCCTCGCGCGCGCAGGGTGCCACCGGTGGATTCAGGATGACCGTCACCGGGCTCACCTTGCGCATACCCTCATGCATACCAGAGCGGCGCGGCACCAGGAACCCGGCGGCAACCGCGCACGCGAAGGATTCGGATTGCATGAGTCGCACGCGTTCTCGCGCCCGCGGTGTCCACCGACCGGTCCCGTTATTCCGCGCCGTCCGCCGTGGCCGCGCGAGCCTTGCGCCTCAGGAACGCCGTCGGCATGCCGGGCCACGCCGCGTCGGCCGGGCGCGGGGCGATCCCCCGGCTGTGCGCGGTGGCCAGCGCCAGCACGCCCGCCACGGCGGTGGCGTTGACGATCTCACCCGCCAGGGCGGCGCGGACGGCGTCGTCGAGCGGCATGCGCACGATCTCGAGGTCCGCCTCCTCCAATTCCGGTTCGGGGCGGTCGGTTTCGTGCAATCCGGTGGCCAGATAGATGCGCAGCGACTCGTCGGTGAAGCCGGGAGACAGGGCGACGTCGACCAGCACCGCCCACTCCGAGGCGGCCAGCCCGGTCTCCTCCGCGAGCTCGCGGCGGGCCGCGGCGAGCGGATCCTCGCCCGGCTGGTCGAGCAGGCCCGCGGGCAGTTCCAGCAACCGGCGGCCGAGCGGATGCCGGTACTGGTTGATCAGCACGATATTCCCGTCGTCGTCGAGCGCGGCGACCGCGACCGCACCGTGGTGCTCGATCACCTCGCGCTCGGCCACCCGCCCGCCGGGCATCGCCACCTGATCCAGCCGCAGCGCCAGGATCGCACCCGAGTACACGGTGCTGCTGGAGACCGTCTCGAAATCGTGCGACCCGGGGGCGCTCACTGCGCGACCCGCTCCCCTTCGCCGAGGGTCACCTCGCCCTCGATATCGACCGGAAGCCGTTCGGCCGCCTTGTATTTCAGCGCCGCGTTGATCAGCCCGGCGAACAGCGGATGCGGCCGGGTGGGCCTGCTCTTGAGCTCCGGATGTGCCTGGGTGGCAACGAAGTACGGGTGCTGGTCGGCGGGCAGCTCGACGAATTCGACCAGATGCCCGTCCGGGGAGGTGCCGCTGAACCGCAGCCCGCTCTGCGCGATCTTGTCGCGGTAGGCGTTGTTCACCTCGTAGCGGTGCCGGTGGCGCTCGGACACCTCGGTGGCGGCGTAGGCCTGCGCGACCACCGAATCCGGCTGCAGCACGGCCGGATAGGCGCCCAGGCGCATGGTGCCGCCCAGGTCGGCCTCACCGGCCACCGCTTCCTTCTGGTCGGCCATGGTCGAGATCACCGGATGCTCGGTGTCGGGCTCGAATTCGGCCGAGTTGGCGTCCTCGAGGCCGACCGAGCGGGCCGCCTCGATCACCACGCACTGCAGGCCCAGGCACAGTCCCAGCAGCGGGATGCCGCGGGTGCGCGCGTAGCGGATCGCCCCGACCTTGCCCTCGATGCCGCGGATGCCGAATCCGCCCGGGATGAGGACCGCGTCGGCGTCGTGCAGATGGTGCTGGGCACCGGCGGGGGTCTCGCACTCGTCGGACTGCACCCAGCGAATGTTGACCTTCGCGCGCGCCGCGAACCCGCCCGCGCGCAGCGCCTCGGTCACCGACAGGTAGGCGTCGGGCAGGTCGACGTACTTCCCGACCAGTGCGACGGTCACGTGTTCGCGCGGGTTGTGCACCCGATCGAGCAGGTCGCCCCACACTGTCCAGTCCACGTCGCGGAACGGCAGGCCCAGCTTGCGCACCACATAGGCGTCCAGGCCCTCGCGGTGCAGCACCCGCGGGATGTCGTAGATCGAGGGCGCGTCCGGGGTGGAGATGCAGGCGTCGACGTCGACGTCGCACATCAGCGCGATCTTGTTCTTCAGCGGCTGCGGCACGTCGCGGTCGCAGCGCAGGATCAGCGCGTCGGGCTGGATGCCGATATTGCGCAGCGCCGCCACCGAGTGCTGGGTCGGCTTGGTCTTCAGCTCGCCCGACGGCGCCAGGTACGGCACCAGCGTGACGTGCAGGAAGAAGACGTTCTCGCGGCCGACCTCGTGGCGGATCTGCCGGGCGGCCTCGAGGAACGGCTGCGATTCGATGTCACCGACGGTGCCGCCGATCTCGGTGATGACCACATCCGGCACGTGGCCGTACATGTCGGGGCCCGCGGTGGCCAGGATGCGGCGCTTGATCTCGTCGGTGATGTGCGGGATCACCTGCACGGTGTCGCCGAGATATTCGCCGCGGCGTTCCTTGGCGATCACCGACGAGTAGACCTGCCCAGTCGTCACGTTCGCATCGCCCGACAGGTTCCGGTCCAGGAAGCGCTCGTAGTGGCCGACGTCCAGGTCGGTTTCGGCGCCGTCCTCGGTCACGAACACCTCGCCGTGCTGGAAGGGGTTCATGGTGCCGGGATCGACATTGAGATAGGGATCGAGCTTCTGCATCGTGACGCGCAGTCCGCGCGCGGTGAGCAGCTGGCCGAGGCTGGAGGCAGTCAGTCCCTTCCCCAGGGAGGAGGCGACACCACCGCTGACAAAGATGAGTTTGGTGGCCGTCTGATTAGGAGAGAGCGCCGGAATCCGTGATTGACCCACGGGACTTCACGTTAACACGAAAATCGGCCACGAATCGACGCCACGCGCGGTAGCCACACGATGGCTGGAACTTATTTCGTCTCATCAGCCCCATCCGCCGCTGACTGCACACCCGCCCCTGGCTCCCCACGTCATCGCGGCATGGCGGCCACGGTCAGCGAGTTCGCCTTGGCGCCGGTCCCGTATCGCCCGGTGACGCCGTTGAGTTGCTCGCTCAACCCCAGAGCCGTTGTGATCCGCCCGATCTCGTGATCGACATTGTCGACGGTGGTCACCGCGGACCCGAGCTGGGAGTCCCCGCGCACGACCGCGATCGGCCCGGAGCCCTCCGCGGCCCCGGATCGCCCGGCGAGCACCACCGCCGCGCTGCGCCCCTTCAGTCCCCCGGCGAACCGCCCGATGATGGAGCCTTCGTTGTCCTGGTCGGCCTTCGCCCCGGCGCCGGTGACGACGACCGCCAGCTGGGCGGGGTGCACGGTGTCGGCGTTCAGGAATCCCCCGCCGCGCAGCGTATCCAGGATCAGCCCGCGTTCCTGCTCGGTGGCCCGCGGCTGGCCGTTGCCGGGATCGGTGAGCAGCGCCAGGCCCAGCAGGTCGCCCGCGAGACCGCCCTGGTCGACCGCGCCGGTCTGCAGCTGCGCCCCGGCGGGGATCATGTTGGTGACCGCGGTGCGCAGCCGGTCCCCCTGCCCGGAGTCCACGAAAGCCGGTGACAGCGCGACCTTTCCTGCCACGGTGGCGCCCGCGGCCAGCAGCGACTTGGTGACCGCGTCGACATCGCCGCCGTCGGCGTCGGGAGTGGTGAACACCACCACGCTGCGATCGGCCAGCGTGCCCCCGAGCAGCCGGCCCGACGACCGGGCGAGAAAGGCGTCGGCCGCGTTCAGCTGCGCGGTCAGTTCGGCGTTCTCCTCGCTGCGCTCGCCGTCGCCGCCGCGGTCCGCGCGCGGCGCGCCCCCGCCGAGCACCTGCCCGCCCAGCACCAGCCCGATCGCCAGGGCGAGGAAGATCGCCGCGATCGAGATGGCGTGCTGGCGTAACGAAATCACTGTTCCCCCTTATTGTTTCCCGTGGAGTAAGCCCCGCGCCCAGGACTCGGTGTGCTGCCAGGTGTCGCGCACCCAGTCCAGCACCTCGCCGCCCATGTGCTGCGAGGCCAGCAGCGCCACGATCAGCGCGACGAGCGCGGCCAGCACCACCAGCGCGGCGGCCCAGCCGGAGGTGCGCTGCCGGTACAGCGTGGCGACGGCCTTGGCGTCCATCAGCTTCGATCCGGTCTTGAGCCGGGTGAGGAAGGTCGCCGGATTCGATTCGCGCCTGCTGCGATCGAAGAAGTCGTCGAGCGAGGCGGCGGCGCCGCAGGTGACGATCAGCGCGGCACCGTGGTGATCGGCCAGCAGCAGGGCCAGATCCGTCGCCGATCCCGACGACGGGAAGGTGGTGGCGCCGATGCCCAGATCCTGGATGCGCTCGAGCCCCTTGGCGTGGCCGTCGGTATCGGCGGGCAGGATCACCTCGGCGCCGCATTTCAGGGCGGTCGCGGTGATCTCCTCCGGGTCGCCGACGATCAGATCGGGCCGATATCCGCTGCGTATCAACGCATCCGCGCCGCGCCCGACCCCGACCAGGATCGGCGCGTATTCCTTGACGAAGGGCTTGAGCGACTTCAGGTCCTCGCGGTGGTCGGGCCCGTCGGCGACCACCACCACGTGCCGCTTACGCATGGACACGGCCAGTTCCGGCACCCCGAGACCGTCGATCAGCAGGGCACTTTCGGTGCGGATGAACTCGATCGTGTTGCCCGCGAACGCCTCCAGGTGATCGGCCAGGCCGTTGCGGGCCTCGATCATGCGCTCGGCGATGGTGGCCTCGCCGAGTTCGATGGCCTCCACCAGGACCTCCGGCGCCTTCTTGGTGACGCGGTCGGCGTAGACGACGCCCTCGTCGATGCGGACCTTGACGCCGTCCTTGATCTTGGTGAAGACATCGGACGACACCGCGTCCAGCAGCAGGATTCCGTTGGCCACCAGCACTTCCGGGCCGAGGTTCGGATACCGCCCGGAGATCGACGGGGAGGCGTTGACCACCGCTCCCACGCCCGCCTCGACGAGCCGGTCGGCGGTGAGCCGATCCAGATCCATCTCGTCGAGCACCACGACGTCGCCCGGTCCGACACGCTTGAGCAGACGCCGGGTGTTGCGGTCGACCCGGGCTATCCCGGACAGGCCGGGCAGCGTTTCGGTGCTTTTCGACAGCAGCGCCAGCATCTTCATGAGGTCCGATGATGATCGGAAACCCTCAACCTTTGGTGGAGGCGCGCCGAGTTCCCCTACCAGATTCGTCACAGTGATGCGAGGGACCCGTCCGGAGGTCACCGAACCGCGACCGATATGTCCGGGACCGATATGCTCGCGGCGCACCGCTTTCGAAGGAGATTGAGATGGCCAGTACCACGGTCGACACCGTCATTCCGGCGCCGCGCGATGTCGTGTACAAGCTGTTCACCGAGCGCGACAGCCTCAACAAGTACCTGCCGATCAACTTCACCCTGAAGCAGCCCGGCTCGCCCGAGCGCACCGGTGTCGGCGCGCGGTACCTGGTCGGCGTCGCGGGCGTGGGCGTCACGGAGGAGACCACCGCCCTCGTCCCCGGCGAGCGCATGGAGTACAAGATCGTCGCCGGTGCCCCGGTCCGCAGCCACACCGGCACCATTACCTTCGCCGACGCCCCCGGCGGCACCCTGGTCACCTACCGCATGGACTCCGACCCGAAGCTGCCCGTCCCCGCCAAGCTCACCGAGCTGGCCCTCAAGGGCCTGATCAATCCCTTCCTCAGCGCCGCCAAGAAGGCCGTGGCCCGGTAACCCGCGGCTCGCTCAGCTCGCCGCCGAGGTGGCGCTGTCCTTCTCGGCGCGGGCGGTCTCCAGCAGTTCCTCGGCGTGCGCGCGGCCGGTCTCGGTGTCGTCCAGACCGGCCAGCATGCGGGCCAGTTCCTTGACGCGCTCGTCGGTGGCCAGGGCGTGCACGCCGCTGTTGACGCCCTTGCCGTCGTCGACCTTGTCCACCACCAGGTGGGTGTCGGCGAAGGCGGCCACCTGCGGCAGGTGGGTCACCACGATCACCTGGTGGGTGCGGGCCAGCCGGGCCAGGCGGCGCCCGATCTCGACCGCGGCGCGGCCGCCGACACCCGCGTCCACCTCGTCGAACACCATGGTCGTGCCGTGTTCGGAGCTGGCCAGCACCACCTCCAGCGCGAGCATCACGCGCGACAGCTCGCCGCCGGAGGCGCTCTTGCTCAACGGCAGCGACTGGGCGCCCGAATGCGCGGCGAGCCGGAACTCCACCTCGTCCACACCGGTGGATCCGGCGTGTAATTCCTTGCCGTCCACGGTGATCGGGGCCGAATCCCCGGCGGCCGCCGGGATCGGGCGCACCGCGACCTCGAGCTTCGCGCGGCCCATGGCCAGGCCCGACAGCTCGGCGCTCACCGCGGCGGCCAGCTTCTTGGCGGCCTTGGTGCGCGCGGCGGTCAGCTTCCGCGCCGTCTCGCGGACCTGCTCGGCACCGGCCTCGACCTCCCGGCGCAGGGCGTCGAGCGCCTCGTCGGAGACGTCGAGGGAATCCAGGCGGCCGCGCGCCTCGTCGGCCCAGGCGATCACGCCGTCGATATCGGGCGCGTATTTCCTTGTCAGCGTCTTCAATTCGGCCTGCCGGTTCAGCAGCGAATCCAGCGCGCTGGGATCCGACGGCAGGTCCGACAGGTAGGTGCTCAGCTCGGTGGTCAGGTCGACCACCACCGAGATCGCCTCGCCCAGCCGCGGCGACAGGTCCGCCAGCGCGCGATCCTCGGCCGAGTCCAGCCGGGCCCGCGCGGTGCCGAGCAGATCCAGCGCGCCCGCGCCCTCGCCGGGCGCATCGGCCGGACCGGCGAGCGCGTCGTGTGCGGCGGTCGCCGCCTCGCGCAGCGAATCCAGGTCCGACAGCCGGCGCACCTCCGCGACGATGCGCTCGTCCTCGCCGGGTTCCGGTGCGATGGCGTCGATTTCGTCCAGTGAGTACTTCAGCCGGTCCGCCTCCAGCGCCAGTTCGCGGCCGCGGGCCAGGCGCTCGGCCAGCTCGTCGCGGGCCTGCAGCCAGGTGCGGCGGGCCAGCTGGTATTTGCGCAGCAGCCCGTCGATCGGGCCACCGGCGAACTGGTCCAGCGCCCGCAGCTGCTGCTCCGGCCGCTGCAACCGCAGCTGGTCGTTCTGCCCGTGCACGGTGAGCAGCGGCGCGGTGAAATCGCCGAGCACGGCCGCGGGCACGCCGCGCCCGCCCAGGTGCGCGCGCGAGCGCCCGTCGCTGCCGACGGTGCGCACGGCGATGACGCTGCCGTCGTCATCGCGCTGTGCCCCAGCCGATTCCAGCACCTTCGCGACCTCGTCGCGGGCGCCGTCGTGCACGTCCTCGACGGTGAAGCGGCCCTCCACCACCGCGCGGGCGGCCCCCTGCCGCACGCGCCCGGCGTCCGCGCGCGCACCGCCGAGCAGGTGCAGGCTCGTCACCACCATCGTCTTACCGGCGCCGGTCTCGCCGGTCAGGCAGGTCAGCCCCTCGTGAAAGTGCGCCGTGGCGGTGGAAATGACGCCGAGGCCATCGATCCTGATCTCTGTCAGCACTAGTGCTCTCCGTTCGGCGGACGACCTCGCCAGCCTGTCACGGGCAGCTGGAACTTGCGCACCATCCGATCGGCGAACGGCGCGGAATCCAGCCGCACCCAGCGCACCGGCTCGCTCCCGCGGACCGCCTCGAACCGGGCGCCCTTCGGCAACGCGAGCGTGCGGCGGCCGTCCAGGAAAATTATCGCATCATGGCCCGTCGCAACGGTTTCCACCGCGATCCGCGAATCCGGGCTGGTCACCAGCGGGCGCGCGAACAGGGCGTGGGCGTTGCTCGGGATCACCAGCAGCGCCTCCAGTTCCGGCCACACCACCGGGCCGCCCGCGGAGAACGCGTACGCGGTGGAACCGGTCGGCGTCGCGATCAGCACGCCGTCGCAGCCGAATTGGGAGACGGGGCGGCCGTCGACCTCCAGCACCACCTCCAGCACGCCCATGCGGGCGGCGTTCTCGATGCTGGCCTCGTTGAGGGCCCATCCGCGTTCCACGACTACATCATCGACGCGGACACTGACATCTATCGTCATCCGCTGCTCGATGCGGTAGTCGCCGTGCACCACCTGGGCCAGCGCGTCGTCGAGATGTTCGGCCTCGGCCTCGGTGAGGAATCCGATGCGGCCCAGGTTGATTCCCAAGACCGGCACCCGCGCCGACCGCGCCATATCGGCCGCGCGCAGGAACGTACCGTCGCCGCCGAGCGCCAGCACCATCTCGCACCCCACGGCGGCGTCGGGCCCGTGGTCGACCGCCTGCACCGGATAACCGTCCGGCTCGCCCGTGTCGTCGCAGTCCAGCCGGGTGCTGTAGGCCTCGTCGGCCAGCACGCGCAGGCCGATCCCGGCATCCTCGAAGATCTTCGCCACCCGGTGCGCGGTCTCGGTCAGTTCCGGGCGGCCGGGGTGCGCGACGAGCAGGATCTCCCGTTTCACTGTGGTCCCTCCTCGACCGCCCGCCGCACCAGCGCCGCGATCTCACTCGCCGCGGCTTCGTCGGTCCCGGCGGGCCCGTCCGGCTCCTTGCGCAGCCACAGGAAGTATTCGACATTCCCGGACGGGCCGGGCAGCGGGCTGGCCGTCACGCCCCGCGTCCGCAGCCCCAGCGCCGCCGCCGCGGCCGCCACCTCGCGCACCGCCTCGGCGCGCAGGGCCGGATCCCGCACCACACCACCGGAGCCTACCCGCTGCTTACCCACCTCGAACTGGGGTTTCACCATCGGCAGCAGGTCGGCGCCCGGCGCGCAGCACTGCGCCAGCGCGGGCAGCACCAGGCCGAGGGAGATGAACGACAGATCCGCGACCACCAGGTCGACGGTTCCGCCGATCGCCTCGGGTGTCAATGCCCGGACGTTGGTGCGGTCGTGCACGCGCACCCGCTCGTCGCTGCGCAGCCGCCAGACCAGCTGCCCGTAGCCGACATCCGCCGCCACCACCTCGCGGGCGCCCCGCGACAGCAGCACATCGGTGAAGCCGCCGGTCGAGGCCCCCGCGTCCAGGCAGCGCCGACCGGCGACGGCGACGCCCCGCGGCTCGAACACCTCCAGCGCGCCCAGCAGTTTGTGCGCGCCGCGCGAGGCCCACTGCACCTCGTCGGGCTCCTCGCGCACCAGCAGCGGGGTGCCGAGCTCCACCGCCGTCGCCGGCTTCGACGCGACCGTACCGTTGATCAGGACGCGGCCCGCGCCGATCAGCTCGACCGCGTGTTCCCGCGACCGCGCCAATCCGCGGCGAACCAGTTCGGCGTCCACCCGCGCGCGCCTGGCCAACTCAGATCTTGTCCACCGTCGCCAGGGCCTGGACCAGCACCTCGTGCGCCTGCTCCAGGATGCGGGCGCGCCGGGTGATATCGGTCCCGGCGGCGGCCGAGGCGGCCTCGGCGGGTGCCTCGCCGTGCAGCTCCGCCGCGAGCGAACCGCGCGCTCCCGCAGTCAGTTCCGACAGCAGGGCGTCGATCTCCGTGCGCACCTGCTCCGGATCGGCGAACTCGGCCGGATTCGCGCCCGCCAGGTGCTGGCCGGGCAGCGGAACCCCCGGGTGGGGCCCGCTGGAACCGGATTCGGGCGGACGAGGCATCGGCGTAGTCATGGTGCCGACAACGCTACCGGAGTTCGGAATCGAACACACGTACCTACCGGCCCACGAGGCGAACTCCCCGCGATCAGCCCGCGGCCCAGCCGCTGTCGACCGGGACGATGGCGCCGTTGACGAACGAGGCGGCGTCGGAGGCCAGGAAGACGGCCACCGCCGCGATCTGCTCCGGCTGGGCGATGGTGTGGTTGAGGGCGAGGACGGGCTGCAGCCGCGCCACGCCCCGCTGATCGAACCCGGCGACCTGCTCCGCCACGCCCGTCAGGGTGGCGCCGGGCAGGACGGCGTTGCAGCGAATCCCCTTGTCGGCGTAGGACCAGGCGACATTGCGGGTCAGGCCGACCACGCCGTGCTTGGACGCGGTGTAGGCGGCACCGGCCGCGCCGCCGCGGATCCCCGCCTCGGAGGCGGTGTTCACGATCGCGCCGCTGCCGCGCTCCAGCATGTGGGGCAGTACCTCGTGGGTGACCAGGAAGGTACCGGTCAAATTGACGCCGAGCACCCGATTCCATTCCGCGACGGTCATATCCGCGGGCAGCGCCATGGAGTCGAGGATGCCCGCGTTGTTGCACAACACGTCGATGCCCCCGAAGACCTCGAGCGCGCGGCGCACCATCCGCTCGACCGCACCGGGATCGGAGATGTCGACATCCACCGCGATCGCGGCGTCGCCGATCTCCGCGGCGGTCTTCTCCGCGGCCTCGAGATTGATATCGGCCGCGACGACCCGCGTCCCGGACTGCGCGAAGGCGAGCGCCATGGCGCGACCGATGCCGGATCCGGCGCCGGTCACCAGGCTCACCCGCTCGTGGCGCTCGTTGCTGTCGGGCATCGGGGCTCCTTCCTGCGTTGGTGCTGGGCACCGGATATGGGCGGCGGACGGCCGCCGGCGACCAGTCGCTCGACGGCGGACCATCCACAACCGGACACCGTTGTCCGGTTAGAATCTACACCACACTCCGCGACTCGATGTCACTCGCGGGCGGCGATCGGCCGCTGGATAAGGTAGCGCCCATGGGAGAGCCGCGCCGGTCGAACAGAGGACCGAGCGCCGCGGCAGGCAACCGTGCGGCGTTGCTGGCGGCCGCGCGGACCGTGCTCGCCGAGCGGGGATTCGACGCACCGCTCAGCGCGATCGCGCGGGCCGCGGGCGTCGGCCAGGGCAGTCTCTACCGGCACTTCCCGACCCGGGAGAGCCTCGCGCTGGCGGTGTTCGAAGACAATATCGCCGCGATCGAAACCCTCGCCGCCACACCGGAATCCACGCTGGAGGAGGTGCTGGCCGCGGTGATCTCCCAGCTCGCCGAGTCGATCGCACTGATCGAGATCATCGATCCGATGGC
The DNA here is from genome assembly GCF_029869545.1 of Nocardia wallacei. Taxonomy (GTDB): domain Bacteria; phylum Actinomycetota; class Actinomycetes; order Mycobacteriales; family Mycobacteriaceae; genus Nocardia; species Nocardia wallacei_A. The sequence goes on from NZ_JARWQD010000148.1 coordinate 46,144, forward strand.
CGACGACATGCGGCTGGGATCGCTGCACGGGCGCCTGTCGGCGGTCTTCACCGCCAAACTCGACACCGCCCGCGCGACCGGGGCGATGCGGGCCGATGCCACCGTGGACGACCTGCTGCTGGCGCTGTCGATGTATGCCGCGCTACTCTCCCGGACCCCGGCCGCCGACCGCGGCTCCGTCGGCGCGCGGGCATGGGACCTGTTGCAGCGCAGCCTGTCCGGTGACGCCTAGCGAGGCTCCGGAGCGGCACCGGGCGGTCGCTCCCCGGGCAATTTGATTGCCGAGACGTACATCTCGAGCGTCGGGCGATACAGGTCGATATCGTCGAGGCGGCTGCCGAGCACCACGGAGTCGGTGGTGGCGATGAGGATGTGCGCGAACGTCGACGCCGGGATCAGCAGGGTCGCGCCGATGCGCTCGAGGCCCTCGGCGACGAAGGTCGCGACCGCCTCGACGACCTCCGCCCGCTTGGCCGCGACCCGTTGCCGCGCTTCGGGATTGCGGAGCAGATACAGGGTGAACTCGTGGCCCAGTGCCGCCTGCTCGGCGCCGCGGTCGGTGCCGAGCTGCCGCCAGCGCTCGGCGATCTCGTCGAGCTCGTTCGCGCCGATCTCGGTGGCCGCCGAGATCACCTCGGTGAAGGTGTCGAAGTACCGGCGCCAGTACCGGTCGCTCACCGCGAGGAAGAGGTCCTCCTTCGCGGCGAAATGCTTGTAGATGGCGCCCTTCGTGTAGCCCGCCGTGCGCGCGATGTCGTCGAGAGTCGCTGCCATGAAACCTTTTTCGGCGAACACCGCCTCGGCGGCATCGAGCAGCAGCGAACGCGTGTGCTCGAGGCGTCGTTCCACCGTCCACCGCTCGACCATGCCCCGCAGTCTACCAAGAGGATCCGAGAAAACCGTTGGTCTCTCAGATACCCGTTGGTATATTGGCCGAGTCGCCCGCCGCGAACGCGCGGATCCGAGCGCCGCACCGCAACATTCGAGAAGGAGACGGTGTCATGAGCGGACCGTCCAACAGCAAGAGCGCACACCTCGTCACCGAACCCGTCGGCGACGTGGCCTCGCTGGGTTCCCAGGTTCAGTCCAAGTCCAAACCCGTCCGGATCTGGGCCGTCCTCGGCGGCCTGATCCTGGCTTTCCAGCTGTACGTATGGATCCGGTGGATCACCGGGCCGTATTTCGAACGGGTGCCCGCCGGGCCGAGCGATCCACCGACGGCGATGAAGACCATCCTCATCATCTGGACCGCCGTGATCATCGCCGGTCTGCCCGTGGGCATCTATTACTTCATCGTCCGTCCCTGGCGGCGGGAACGGCGCATCACGCTCGACGGCATGCTGCTGGTCGCGTGCGGTTTGCTGTTCTTCCAGGATCCGCTGCTGAACTACTTCAACACGTGGAGTACGTACAACACCTGGATGTGGAACATGGGCTCGTGGGTGCTGCATGTTCCGGGGTGGCGATCGTTCGGGGAACCGGGCGCCATGATGGCGGAACCGGTGTTGATGAATGCGCCCGGATATTCCTACGGCGTGCTGCTGTGCACGATCCTGGGCTGCTGGGTCATGCGCCGCACCAAGGCCCGCTGGCCGCGGATCAACAATGCCGGACTGATCGGCGTGCTGATCGTGTGGACGTTCTTCTTCGATTTCGTCATCGAGGGCTTGTTCCTGATGCCGATGGGGCTGTTCACCTATCCGGGCGCCATTCAGTCGCTGTCGATCAACGCGGGCACCTACTACCAGTGGCCGATCTACGAGGGGCTGATGTGGGGCGGCGTGCAGGCGGGCCTGTGCGCGCTGCGCTACTTCACCGACGACCGCGGCCGCACCTTCGTGGAGCGCGGGCTCGAACGCATTCAGGGCGGGTTCGTGAAACAGCAGTTCACGCGCTTCCTGGCGATTTTCGCGGCGTGCAGCACGTTCTTCTTCGTGTTCTACAACATCCCCGCGCAATTCTTCGCCATGCACGCCGAGCCGTGGCCGGAGGACGTGCAGAAGCGCTCGTACTTCGACATGGGCATCTGCGGTGAGGGGACGGGCCGGTTGTGCCCCGATCCCGTTCTCCCGGTCCCCGGCAACGACACCGCCTATATCGACCCGAACGGCAATGTCGTGGTGCCGGAGGGCAAAGAGCTTCCGAAAATCGTTCCGTTCGATCGGGGAAATTGATGACGCTGACCAATAGCCATGCCGCTCCCACCGCGCCCGTATCGCCGCCGTTCTACCGGGCGATCGGCGACGAGGTGGAGGTCTTCCACGCCGCGGCCCGCCGCGGCCTGCCGGTGCTGCTCAAAGGCCCCACGGGATGCGGGAAGACCCGTTTCGTGGAGGCCATGGCGGCCGAACTGGGCCGTGAGTTGATCACCGTCGCCGGGCACGAGGATATGACCTCGGCGGATCTGGTGGGCCGATTCCTGCTCAAGGGCGGCGAAACCGTGTGGGTGGACGGGCCGTTGACGCGCGCGGTGCGCGAGGGCGCGATCTGCTATCTCGACGAGGTGGTGGAGGCGCGCCAGGACACCACCGTGGTGATCCACCCGCTCGCCGACCACCGCCGCGAACTCCCGGTCGATCGGCTCGGCACCACCTTGTCGGCCGCGCCCGGATTTCAGCTGGTGATCTCCTACAACCCCGGCTATCAGAGCGTGCTGAAGAACCTCAAGGAGTCGACCCGCCAGCGGTTCGTCGCCATCGAACTCGGCTTCCCGCCCGCCGAGATCGAGACCGAGGTGGTCGCCCACGAGGCCGAGATCGACGCCGAAACGGCCGCCGCGCTGGTCACTTTGGGCAATGCCATCCGCAACCTGGACGGCTCGCCCCTGCGGGAGGTGTCGTCCACGCGCATGCTGATCCTCGCCGGTGGCCTCGTCGCGGAGGGGCTGAGCCTGCGCGCCGCCGTCCAGTCCGCCGTCGTGCAGGCGCTGTCGGACGATCACGAGGTGATCCGCGCGCTCGGCGAGCTCGTCGACGCCGTCCTGCCCCGGTCATGACCGCGGAACCCCTTGGCCCGGAACGGTTCCGGCTGCTCGCCACCCTCGTCGCCGGTCGGTCGATCGAGGTCGCGCGGGCACCGGCCGGGGTCCCGGCGCACACCAACGGCCAGGTCGTCTTCGTGTCGGCGGACGGATCCCTCGCCGAGCAGCGCCGCGAGATGCTGCTGCAGGCCGGGCTGCTCGGCGCGGGCAGCCTCGCGGACCGGTGGGTGAAACCACTGCGGGCACGCCCGTCGGTGGCGCGGCGCTATCTGGCGCTCGAGGGCCGTCGCGTCCTGGCCGAGCTCGCCGAAAGGTTCCCGCTCGCAGCCGATCTCGACCCCGGGCCGCCCGTCACCGCGACCGCCGACGAGTCGCTGCGAGCAGCCCGCGGCCGCGGCCCGGTCGAGGATCCACCGGACTGGTTCGGGGTCATCAAGCCGTCCCGGCTGCTCGCGCCCGCCGAGGGGCCGGGCGCGCGGGCCACCGACCAGGAGCTGCGCCTGGAATTCGATCCGCTCGACGTGCCCGAGGACGAGGACGACGGCGACACCGAACAGTCCGGGGAGAGCAAGATCGCCAAACTGTTCGAGAACCCGCTGTTCGGTTCCCGCGCCCTCATGGACTACTTCCGAAAACAGCTCGGCAGCAAGCGATCTCCCGGAGACGGGCCCGCCGGTGCCGAGGCGCAGGTCCGTGCCGTGCGCCGGGCACGCATGGTCGGGGCGCACGCCCGGCCGCTGCCCACGCAGATCCGTTTCACCGACGACGACAAGCCCGGCGCCGCCGTCGGCGTGGGCGGGGCCCTGTATCCGGAGTGGGACGTCCACCACAACCGGTACCGGCCCCAATGGTGCCGGGTCATCGACTTCCCGCTCACCGTCGACGCCGACATCTCCGCCGCCGGTGTGCCGCGCGACGAGGTACTGCGGCGGCGCTTGGCCCGGATCGGGCTCGGCCCCAAGGCTTTTCGCGGCCGACCCGACGGCGACGAACTCGATCTGGAGGCGCTCATCGAGCTGTTCGTCGATCTGCGCTCGGGCTTCTCACCACCGGAGAACGTGTACCTCGAGCGCCGCAAACTCGACCGCAACCTCGGCGTGCTCATCCTGCTCGATGCCTCCGGTTCGGCCACCGACACCGATCCCGACGGACTCGCCGTGCACGACCATCAGCGCCGGGCGGCGGCCACGCTCGCCCTCACGCTGGAGGAACTCGGCGATCGCGTCGCCGTGTACGGCTTCCGGTCGCACGGCCGCCACGCGGTCCATCTCCCGGCGATCAAGACGTTCGGGCAGCGGTTCAGTGCCGTCGGACGGGCCCGGCTCAACCAGCTGCAGCCGTCGAACTACACCCGGCTCGGCGCGGGGATCCGCGGGGCCGGTGAAATCCTCAAATCCGATGCGGGAACGGAGAATCGGCTGCTGATCGTGCTGTCGGACGGATTCCCCTACGACGACGGTTACGAGGGCCGGTACGCCGAGGCCGACGCCTACAAGGCGCTCGAGGAACTGCGCGCCGACGGCGTCGCGTGCCTGTGCCTGTCGATCGGCGCCGGGACCGACACCGAGGCCCTCGAGCGCGTGTTCGGCTCCGCGAGCTGCGCGAGCGCCGCCACCCTGGCCGAGCTGAGCCCGCGCATGGACGAGCTGTTCCTGTCCTCCCTACGGGAACTGAGCGCGCCCAAACCCGTTCCGGGATAGGGAGGCTCGAAACCCGTTCCGGGATAAGGCTTCACACCGTCTGGCGCTCTCCTTCCAGCTCGCGCAGGAAGGTCTCGATCAGCCGGATCACCTCCTCGTGCCCGGCGTCGACATCGAATGCCTCCTCCATCCGCAGGAACCGGGAGATGCTGGACATGAGCAGCACCACCGCGGCGGGCGTGTAGGTCGCGGATTCGTAGCCGTAGTCCGCGAACACCTTGGTCACCGCGTCGAGCTGCAGCGTGCGAAACCGCCGGGAGGACTCGACGATCTCGGCGCGGATCGCCTTGCGGTGGTTGGCCAGCGCGACGAATTCCATCGTCAGCGCGGTCTGCGACTGATCGTGGATCGCCTCCCACAGCGCCCACAGCGGCTGCGGCGAGTCCAGCGCCTCGACCTGCAGCCGATAGCTGCGGTCGGCGCCGCGGCGGAACAGCTCGGCGAACAGGTTGTCCATGGTGCCGAAGTAGTAGTAGACGAGGGCGGAATTGGCGCCGGCGCGGGCGGCCAGGCGCCGCGTGGTCACCGCGGCGTAGCCCTCCTCGAGCATGATCTGCTCCGCCGCGTCGAGAAGCGCAGCGCGCGTGGGGGAATTCTCGGGGTCGGCGCTGCGGCCCGGTTTCATGCTGGCCTCCTGAGGCTGTTGACAGTCACCGACAGTCTGCCGTATATGTTAATCACTCGCCTAATTTAGGCAGTCGATTAACTTCCGGGAGCGGCGCTTCCCCCGATGTCCCGCGGCCTCGACGTGGAGCACCCGCGTGAGAAAGAGCAGCCCGAAACATGAGTAACCCCAAGGACTTTCGCAACCGGCCGGACCGAACCACAACCAGCGGCGGCCGGGTGGCGGTCGTCACGGGCGGCGCGTCCGGGATGGGCGCCGCCATCTGCCGGACCTTCGCCGAGCACGGCCACCGCACCGCGATCCTGGACATCGACGGCGACGGTGCGCAGCGCACCGCCGAGCAGCTGCGGTCCGGCGGCGGCGAGGTCATGGCCTGTGAGGTGGACGCGACCGACCGCCGCAGCGTCGAGGAGTCGCTGCGCAAGGTGCGCGCGGAGTTCGGCGCCGTCGAAATCCTCGTCACCAGTGCGGGATTGGTGGGATTCGCGCCCTTCACCGAGATCTCGCCGGAGCAGTGGCACCGCGTGGTCGATGTGAATCTGACGGGGACCTTCCACTGCGTGCAGGCCGCCATCCCGGACATGACGGCCGCCGGATGGGGACGCATCGTGACGATCTCCTCGTCCAGCGCACAGCGCGGCTCGCCGGGGATGGTCCACTACACCGCGTCCAAGGGCGCGGTCGTCGCGATGACCAAGGCGCTGGCCCGCGAGTACGCCGCCCGTGGCATCACCGTCAACACCATCCCGCCCTCGGGGATCGACACCCCGATGTCCCGGCGGTCCCAGCAGGCCGGGCACCTTCCCGACAACGCCACCATGGCCGGGGCGATCCCCGTCGGGCACCTGGGCACCGGCGACGATATCGCCGCGGCCTGCCTGTTCCTGTGCTCGGACCAGGCGGGCTACATCACCGGCCAGGTCCTCGGCGTGAACGGCGGGGCCGTCATATGACCGGAAACGGAGGACGCACCATGACTCGAACCACCACCGCGCAGCAGTGGGCCAAGCCCGCCGAAGGCACCTGGACCGAGCACTACCCCGAACTCGGCACCGCACCCATCTCGTTCGAGGACTCGGTATCGCCCGAATTCTTCGAGCTCGAGCGCGAGGCGATCTTCAAGCGCGCCTGGCTCAATGTCGGCCGCATCGAACAGCTTCCGCGCACCGGCAGCTATTTCACCAAGGAGATCGAGGCCGCCCGCACCTCGGTCATCCTGGTCCGCGACCGCGCGGGCGACATCAAGGCGTTCCACAATGTGTGCCGCCACCGCGGCAACAAACTCGTCTGGAGCGAATTCCCGCGCGAGGAGTCCGCGGGCACCTGCCGCCAGTTCACCTGCAAATACCACGGGTGGCGCTACGGGCTCGACGGCGCGTTGACCTTCGTCCAGCAGGAAGGCGAATTCTTCGACCTGGACAAGGAGGAATTCGGGCTCGTCCCCGTGCACTGCGACGTGTGGGCCGGATTCGTCTTCGTCAATCTCGACCCGCACCCCCGCCAGACGCTGCGGGAATTCCTGGGGCCCATGATCACCGGTCTCGACGGCTACCCGTTCGAGGAGATGACCGAGTGGTACGAGTTCACCGCGGACAACCAGAGCAACTGGAAACTGTTCGCCGACGCGTTCCAGGAGTACTACCACGTCCCGGGCCTCCACCCGCAGCAGATCCCCAACGCGGTCCGGACCGGAAAAGGCTTCGAGTGCGCGCACTTCCAGGTGGACGGGCCGCACCGGATGGTGTCCACCGGCGGCGCCCGGCGCTGGACGCTGCCGCCCGAGTACATGTACCCGATCGAGCGCATCACCCGCAGCGGCCTGGTCGGGCCGTGGGAGTCACCGGATCTCGGCGAGATGCCGCCCGGGCTGAATCCGGGGCGCGTCGAGCCGTGGGGTATCGACAATTTCCAGATCTTCCCCAATATCGAGATCCTCATCTACCGCGGCTGGTATCTGCTGTACCGCTACTGGCCGACCTCCTACAACACCCACCGCTTCGAGGGCATGCTGTGCTTCCAACCGGCCCGCAGCGTGCGCGAACGGGTGGAGCACGAGGTGGCGTCGGTGGTGTTCAAGGAGTTCGCGCTGCAGGACGCGGGCATGCTCACCGGCACCCAGACCGCCCTGGAATCGGCCTACCGCACCGCGGGGCTGTCCAGCTTCCCGGTCAACGATCAGGAGATCCTGGTCCGCCACTTCCACAAGGCCGTCGCCGACTGGGTCGACGCGTACCGGCTCGACCGCGCGGAGGTGTGAGCACCGTGGCCGAGAAACTACTCCCCCCGGAGTTCGCGGAGTTCGAGAAGTTCGCGCACACCTGGTGTCTGCCCACGGAATCGCAGCGGTGGGCGCGGCGGATGGCCAGCACCATGCCGGAGCTGGTCACCTTCCACGACGCGTTTCTGCCGCGCCTGGACGAGGCCATCGCCTACTGCGACAAATTCCCGCTCGACGAATTGCCCGAGGACGCACTGCATCTGCTGCATCTGGTCTATTCGCTGGTGATGGTCGCCATGGCGGTCGAGATATTCCAGCAGCCCAAGCCCACCGACAGCGCGGATGCCGAAATCCACCGCGTGCGCGAGCCGCTGCCTTGATCCCCGGGGCCGGAAGGACATTCGAATGACGATCACCATCGACAAACTCAGCCACGACGTCGGCGCCGCGGTGACGGGCATCGACAGCACCCGCCTGCTCGACGACGCCACCGTGGTGGACACGATATTGCATGCCTTGGAAACCCATGGGGTACTGGTGTTCCGCGGCCTGCACCTGGCCCCGGAGACCCAGGTGGCGTTCTGCCGCAAGCTCGGCGAGATCGACACCGAGCCCGGCCACCATCCGGTGCCCGGCATCTACCTGGTGAGCCTCGACACCACCAAGAACTCCTCGGCCGGATATCTGCGGGCGACGTTCGACTGGCATATCGACGGCTGCACGCCGCAGGACGACGCCTACCCCCAGATGGCCACCATGCTCACCGCCAAGGCCGTCGCCGCGACCGGCGGGGAAACCGAATTCGCCTCCACCTACCGGGCATTCGACAGCCTGACCCCGGCCGAACAGGAGCGCTTCGCCGATCTGCGCGTCGTGCATTCGCTCGAGGCATCCCAGCGCCTGGTCACCCCCGACCCCACCCCCGAGCAGCTCGCGGTCTGGCGGCGGCGCCCGGTCAAGGAGCACCCCCTGATCTGGACGCACAAGTCCGGGCGCCGCTCGCTGGTGCTCGGCGCCTCGACCGATCACGTCGTCGGCATGGACGCCGAGCAGGGCCGGGCACTGCTGGACGATCTGCTGCATCGCTGCACCGCACCCGAGCGGGTCTACCGCCACGAATGGTCGGTCGGCGACACCGTCCTCTGGGACAACCGCGGCGTCATCCACCGCGCGGCCCCGTACGAGCCGGGATCGCCGCGAGAAATGTTGCGCACCACCGTCCTCGGCGACGAACCGATCCGATAACAGGAGTACACCATGCCTCGTTGGCCCAAGCCCGCCGAGGGCAGCTGGACCCAGCACTACCCCGAACTCGGCACCGCGCCGATGTCCTACGACGACTCCATCACCCCGGAGTTCTTCGAACTCGAACGCGAGGCCATCTTCAAGCGCGCCTGGCTCAATGTCGGTCGCGTGGAACAGCTTCCGCGCACCGGCAGCTACTTCACCAAGGAGATCGCCGCGGCGCACACGTCGGTCGTCGTCGTGCGCGACCGCGAGGGAAACATCAACGCCTTCCACAACATCTGCCGCCACCGCGGCAACAAGCTCGTGTGGAACGAACTCCCGCGCGAGGAGGTCTCCGGCACCTGCCGCCAGTTCACCTGCAAGTACCACGGCTGGCGCTACAACCTCGACGGCGCACTGGATTTCGTGCAGCAGGAGGAGGAATTCTTCGACCTGGACAAGGGCCAGCTCGGCCTCGTGCGCGTGCACTGCGAGGTCTGGGCGGGCTTCATCTTCGTCAACCTCGCCCCGCGGCCCGCGCAGACGCTGCGAGAGTTCCTCGGCCCCATGGTCACCGGGCTCGAGGGCTACCCGTTCGACAAGCTCACCCAGCGCTTCTGCTACCGCTCCGAGGTCGGCGCCAACTGGAAGCTGTACATGGACGCGTTCCAGGAGTTCTACCACGCGCCGGTGCTGCACGGTAAGCAGACTCCGGACAACTACTCCATCGCCGCCCAGCAGGCCGGATTCGAGGCGCCGCACTACCGTCTCGACGGCCCGCACCGGCTGGTGAGCACCTCCGGCGTGGTCACCTGGGAACTCGACCCGGAGATGCGCAAGCCGATGGAGGACATCACCCGCAGCGGGCTGTTCGGCCCTTGGGACACACCGGATCTCGGCGAGATGCCGCCCGGCCTGAACCCCGCCGGCTGCGACCCGTGGGGCCTGGACTCGTTCCAGCTGTGGCCCAACTTCGTGATCCTGATCTGGTCCGGCGGCTGGTATCTGACCTATCACTACTGGCCGACCTCGCACAACACCCACACCTTCGAGGGCAATCTCTACTTCCCGCCCGCCCGCACCGCACGCGAACGGGTCGCGCACGAGATGGCCGCGGTGACGTTCAAGGAGTACGGATTGCAGGACAGCAGCACGCTGGAGGCGACGCAGATGATGCTGGAATCCCGGGCGGTCACCGCCTTTCCGCTCAACGATCAGGAGATCCTGCTGCGGCATCTGCACAAGGTGGCCGGGGACTGGGTCGGCGAATACCGGCGCGAGCGCGCGGAGGTGGCACCGCGATGACCGGCACCCTGCTTCCCGCGGAATTCGCCGACCTCGAGCCGTTCGCCGAAACCTGGTGCCTGGCAAGCGAATCCGAGCGCTACGCCCGGCGCCTGGCCAGCTCCATGGACGATATGCAGCGGTTCTACGACGCGATCACGCCCCGCGCCGAGGAGGTGATCGCCTACTGCGACAAGTTCGCGCTCGACGACCTGCCCGACCAGGTGCAGAACCTGCTGTACCTGCTGTATTCGATGATCAACGTGTCGTTCCCGGTGGAGGTGTGGAGCCAGCCCAGGATCCCCGACACCGGCGCCGCGGCGCTCGACTGCGTCATCGAGCCGATCCCATGAGCGCGCCCGCCACCGTCCTGCGCGCCGCGCGCTGGGTCGACACGGACACCGGCGTGGTGCATTCGCCCGCCGAGATCGTCGTGGAGGATGCCGTCATCACCGCGGTCGATCCACCGCACTTGCCGCCCGGCGCAAGGGTTGTCGAGCTGGGCGACGTCACGCTGCTGCCCGGGTTGATGGATATGGAGATCAACCTGCTCATCGGCGGACCGGACAACCCGTCCGGGCTGCCGAACGCGATGCACGGCGTGCAGGACGACCCGGTCTACCGCACGCTGCGAGCGACCATCAACGCGCGCACGACCCTGAACGCCGGTTTCACCACCGTCCGCAACCTGGGGCTGATGGTGAAGACCGGCGGCTACCTGCTCGACGTCGACCTGGGCCGCGCGATCGATCAGGGCTGGGTCGAGGGCCCCCGGATCATCGCGGCCGGGCACGCCATCACGCCGACCGGCGGGCACCTCGACCCCACCATGTTCCAGCGCCTCGCCCCGCACATCATGCCGCTCAGCGTCGAGGAGGGTCGCGCCAACGGCGTGCCACAGGTCCGCGAGTGCGTGCGGTACCAGATCAAATACGGCGCGGAGGTCATCAAGATCTCGGCGTCCGGCGGGGTGATGTCGCACGGCACCGTCGCGGGCGCCCAGCAGTACTCCGACGAGGAACTGGCCGCGATCGTCGACGAGGCGCACCGCGCCGGGGTCCGGGTCGCCGCGCACGCCCACGGCGACGCCGGTATCCGCGCGTGCGTCCGCGCCGGGGTGGACTGCATCGAGCACGGGTCGCTGGCCTCCGACGACACCATCACCATGATGGTCGACCACGGCACCTTCCTGGTACCCACCAGCTACCTGTCGGAGGGGCTGGATGTGTCGAAAGCCGCTCCGGCACTGCAGAAGAAGGCCGCCGAGGTCTTCCCGAAGGCACGCGAGACCCTGCGCAAGGCGATCGCCGCCGGAGTCCGGATCGCTTGCGGCACAGACGCACCCGCCGTTCCGCACGGCGACAACGCGAAGGAACTGTGGGCGCTGGTGGATCGCGGCATGACCCCGGCCCAGGCCCTGCGCGCCGCGACCGTGACCAGCGCCGAGCTCATCGGCGCCGACGACCGCGGCCGCCTCGCCCCGGGGCTGCTCGCCGACATCATCGCCGTCCCCGGCGATCCCACCAGCGACATCACGACCGTGCAGGACGTGCGGTTCGTCATGAAGGACGGGGCCATCGTCAGGAACGACACCGTCACCATGGAGGCCACAACGGTCCCGGCTTGACTCGGCCACCGCACCACCGGAATTCTCGGGGGAATGCCCCTACCTCCACAGACCTCGGAGCCGCTCGAGTATGTCACGGACGTGCTCGACGACATGGCCCGGCACGCGCCGGAGCGTCGCATCATCGATGATCCCGAGGCCGCCGCGACGATCATCGACGCGGAGATCCGGTCCCGGTTGACCGCGGTGTTCGACCGCTTCGGCGGGACACCGGCCATTCTCCTCAGCGGGGGTGTCGACTCCATCTATGCGGCCGCCGTCGCCGTCGATCTGGGCCATCGGCCGCACGCCCTCACGGTCGTCACCGACGGCGGCACCGACCGCGACAATGCCGCGGCCGCCGCGGGCGCGCTCGGAATACCGCACGAGGTAATACATCTGACGCCCGGCGAGGTGGCCCGGCTGGCCGAGGACGTGATGGAACGCATCGGCATCGCGGAACTGTGGGAGGTCACCGCGGGCATTCCCCTGCTCGCCGCCCGCAGCAGCCTCGAGAAAATCCCCGGGCTGGGCGCGGTGCTGTCCGGCAACGGCGCCGACGCCATCCTGGCGGGCGGCAAGCGCCTCGCCCACCCCCTCGACTCCGCCGAGGCGTGCGCGCAACTCGACGCGCTGATCCGGGCCGAGTCGGTCGCGAACTTCCGCTACCACCGCCTGGTCCCGCACTTCTACCCCGCCCTGCTGGGCGGCACCGCCGCACAGCTGGTTCAGGTCTTTCAGACCGTGCGATGGTGGCAGATCGCCGAACAGTTCGCGCCCCCTGCGCTTTTCGGTGACCACGACGGCCGGGCCGTCGACAAGTTCGCGCTCCGCCTCGCGTGCGAGCGCCGGCTTCCGCGCAGCGTCGGGCACCTCGCGTGGGCGGCCAAGTCACCGATCCAGCGATCGTCCGGGCTGGTGGGCGCATTGGCCCGGGCGGCACGCCACTGGGCGGCCGGGCAGCACGGCGCGCGGACCTACACCGACCCGGTGTCCGACGACCCCGAAACCCTCGCGGCGCGGCTCTATCTGGCGATCCTCGACCGTCACGGCGGACGCGCCATCGAGCCCGGTCCAGCCATCGGGACGCGGTGATCGGACGACCGAATAACTAGGTTACTGTAGATCGATGGAAAGGACGGGCCGGGACGCGGCGGCGAAGATCATCGACACGGTGCTGGGGCTGCTCGAGTCCGACGGGTACGACGCCGTCCAGCTGCGCGAGGTGGCCCGCCGCGCGCGCGTGTCGCTGACCACGGTCTACAAGTTGTATCCGACGCGGGACGAGCTGATCCTCGCCGCCGTCGAGCACTGGATGGCCACCCACATGTTCACCGAGATACCGGAGCCGCCCGCGGACGAGAGCCTGCGGGACGGGATCATGCGGATGCTGCGCTACGTCTTCGAGCCGTGGGAGCGCCATCCGCGCATGCTCGAGGCCTACCACCTGGCCCGAACCGGTCCGGCCGCACAGCGACTCGACGCCCAGGGCTTCGATGCCGTCCTGCCCGCCATCAGCCCCCTGTTCGCCAACGTCGATCCGGAATACGTGGCCGACGTGGGGCTGGTGCTGACCAATATGGTGCACGCGCTGATCGGCCGCTTCGCCGCCGGCGCCATCGAGATCACCGAGATCCTGCCCGCGCTCGACCGCATCGTCTACCGCCTGACCACCAACAACGAGCCGCTCGCCGCCCCCGCGCTCACCCAGCGGCCGCAGCCGGGCACCGTGCAGCCGCTGGTGCTGCGGCCGTCGTTCATCTCCCCGTACGACCCGGGACCGGGAACAACCGACACCGACTGATCGCTGTGGCATCTCACGATGCCGACCCCGGACGACGCCCTCAGTAACTATGTTACTGTCCTCTCGGATGCCCGGACATTACCCGGGCACGGTATCCGCGCGCCCACGCCACCAGCGGTTCGGGCGATGCGATGAACCCGATCCGGCGGTGAGCGTACGGGCGCGGCGCTGCGAGAACCGCAGCCCTGCCCCGCCGTCCGCGTGCACCGCCTCCGCACAGAAAGAAACCCATGCAGCCACCCCACCGGCGCGGGGGGGCGGCCCCCCCCCCCCCCCCCCCGCCCCAGGGGGGGCCCGCGCGGCCGCGGGGGCGGGGGGCCCCCCCCCCCCCGCCCGGCCGGGGCCC
>NZ_JARWQD010000149.1 GCF_029869545.1 Nocardia wallacei
CCTGAGCCACCTGCGCGTCGATGACGCGGGCGGACTCCAGCACGCGGGCGATCGCGCCGATCGGGCCGGAGTCGCCGGGTGCCACGACGGCCAGCTTGACCGGGCCGGGCCCCCCCCCCCCCCGCCCCCCCCCCCCCCCCCCCCCCCCCCCCCCGCCCCCCCCCCCGGCGGCCCCCCCGCGATCGATCAGCGGAAATCGGTTGGTAGACCCCGCTGCCTTCGAGATCAGCCGTTACTGGCCACCGACAGGGTCCGGTTGCGCCGCCGTCCCGCCGGTGCGGCGGGGATCCGGGGCAGCTCCGCGGAGTCGAGGGCGGCGTAGTAGACCGCCTCGTAGCCGGCGCCGAGGTGCTCGGTCGAGAAGCGCTCCATGACGCGGCGACGGCACGCGGCCGGGTCGATGTCCCCGGCCTTGGCGATCGCCGCCGGGAGTTCGGCGGGGTCGTCGCAGATGATGCCGGTGACGCCGTCCTCGACGACCTCGGCGACGGCACCGCCGCGCAGGGCCACCACCGGGGTACCGCACACCATGGCCTCGATCATCACGATGCCGAACGGTTCTTCCCAGCGAATCGGGAACAGCAAGCAGCGCGCCTGAGAAAGCAGCAGCTTCTTGGCAACCGCGTCCGCCTCGCCGAATACGATATCGCGATCGGACAGCAAAGGACGTACCGACCGTTCGAAATAAGCCTTTTCCGGCGGCTCGTTCATTTTCGCCGCCAGGACCAGCGGAATATTCGCGGCATGTGCCGCTTCCAATGCCAGATCCGGCCCCTTATAAGAGGCGTAACGGCCCAGGAAGAGTGCGAAATTCTGCTTTTCCGCCTGATACGGGAACTCGCTCGGACGGATCGAGTTGTACACGCGCCCAAGCCAATTCAGCTCGGGCGCCAGGGAGCGCTGCCGGTCGCTGATGGCGACCAGGTGGGTCGTATCGCCCAGCGCTCGATAATATTCGCTCGCGTCGCCGTCGACCGGTCCGTGCACGGTCACCACCGACGGAATGCCCAGCTCCTTGTACATCGGCGCATTCAGCGGTCCCGCGAAAGTGTGATCGTGCACGATGTCTATTCGATCGTGCTGTGCGATCTCGGTGATGATGCGACGCACCTTGAGTGCATTCAGCACCTCGGGGAAGGGATCGCCGAGCCGGTCGGCGAGAATGTCGTCCCAAACTCGCACGAAATTGGCCTTGGTCCCGGAACGGCCCGCACCCAGCAGCGTGACCCGATGTCCGCAGTCGACGAGCGCATCGGCGAGCTGGGCGACGACCGCTTCGACACCGCCGTAGCCGGCCGGTGGCACCTCGAAGTACGGGGGTGCGACCATCACGATGTGCAGCGGCGAACCGGATCCGCGGAGCTGGTGAAGGATCGAATCCGTGGCGGACGGGGTACTGCTCATGGTACTGCCTCCTCGATGGTGTGGAGTTGTAACCGAGTCGTTCCCTGCATCGGCCGCTGTGCTCAAAAAGGCCGCAGCGGCCAGGTATTGATGGCATCCGGGACCGTGGCCGGCGTGCACCGTTCGCACGAATCGAGCTTTGTCCGGCGTCAATCCCACGGGTTCACAGTCACAATCGCGATACTGCGTCAGCCAAAGATCGGCGTCCGCCGCCAGCGACGGCTGTGACGATTCTTTCACGGTCCGTGCTGCAGGCTTCGAGCCTTCTCAGCATTCACCGCACTGCCCTCCGGTCGTTGGGGAATATTCATGTGTCGGCCACCGGGAACCGCCGGCCGTTGTAGGCGGCCGGAATTCCCGTTCGAGACGGCAATCTTGAAATGCTGGTTGATCCTACATCGACGAGACGCCGCTAAGTCAGTAGTTTTTCGGCCGTCTCTGATGCGTGAATTGCCGGTTCCGTGCGGGATTCGCCGACGCGTCGAGCGCTGTCGGATTCGCCGTCGACCGGCAGTGGTGTGATGCGTTGCGTATCCTCATCGAGCTTGGCTCGACGGTTGGCAATATCGAACATGCCGCGCTCCTCATGGTTGCGCTCCGCCAGTTCTGGCGGGCGATGCTCGCGCACGCTATGGCAATTACCCAGTAAATAGTCAATCAAACCGTAATGCAAGTTTTTATTGGCCCCGGTTCCGTACTGGACATCGGATTAGTTTGGGGGAGTGGCAGTTCCGGGCCCAGTACGTACCGTTAGGTTCGTATCGGCGGTGCTGTCATGACCCCTCGGCAGCGCGGCGGGCGCGGGCACGGCGCTTGCCCTCGTGCATGGCCTGCACGCGTGCGACGGGGATGGTGTGCCCCTCCGCGATCAGATCGGCGGGAAGTGCCTGCGGCGCGGGCATCTCGTCCCGCCACGGGTCGCGATCCGCGAGTTGCCCTGCGGCCGTGCGTATCGTGAAATCCCCCGGAGCGATGTTGTCGAGTTCGGACCACGACAGGGGGAACGACACCGGCGTGCCGGGGCGAACGCGCGGGCTGTAGGCCGCGACCACGGTCGCTCCGCCCGCCCGCGTGGAATCGAGGAAGACCTTGCCGCCGCGGTCGTCTCGGATGAACGCGGTGGTGGCGAGGTCGGGGTCGATCCGCTCGGCCCGGGCGGCGATGGCGCGGGTGGCGGCCGCGGCGTCCTCGATCGCCATGCCCGATTCGACCGGAACGAAGACGTGCAGGCCCTTGGCGCCGCTGGTCTTCACCGCGCCCGCCAGTCCGTCGTTGCGCAGCGCCTCGCGGATCAGGCGGGCCGCACGCACGGCCTGCCGGAAGTGCTGACCGGCGGGCGGATCCAGATCGAGTATGAGATGCGTGGGCCCGGCCGAGTGATCGGCGAGCAGGAGCAGCGGGTGGTACTCGATCGCCCGCTGATTGCCGAACCACAGCAGCGTGCGCACGTCGTCGCACAGGGCGTAGGTGACCTCGCGCCGCGAGCTTTCGGCCCACAGGGTCGCCCGTGCCATCCAGTCCGGGGTGTACTTGGGCAGATTCTTCTGCATGAACGGCTCTTGCCCGGGCCGGACCCGCTTCACGGTCAGCGGCCGCCCGCGCAGGTTGCGCACCAGCCGCTCGCCGACGAATTCGAGGTAGTCGACGAGGTCGCGCTTGGTCGCGTCCGCGCCGTCGAACAGCGGCTTGTCGAGATTGGTCAGCGTCACGCCCGCACGTGTTTCCTCGCCGCTCATACCGGCGTCCCGCTGCTCTCGCTCATCGCCCAACCATGCACTGCGCCGGGGAGCCGGTCAACCATTCGGCCGCCGACTCGACCGTGGACCGGGCGGGAGCGTATCCGGCTGTCCGGAGGGCGAATCAGCGACGCGGACTCGAGATCAACGGGTGGCGGACAGCGCGTCGGCCCTCGGCGCCCCGCGCGCGGACCCGGAGACCAGCGAAACGGCCACGGCAACGGCCAGATTGACGACCAGGGCGATCAACCCGCCGTTGACCCCGAACAGCGGATCGTGGCCCAGGGCGTGCAGGACCAGCACGATCGCGGACCCCACCAGCAGCCCGGCCGCGACGCCCCGCGCGGTCAACAGCCGCCAGTACAGCCCGACCAGCACGGCGGGCAGCAACTGCGCGATGCCCTCGTAGGACAGCACCGACAGATCGACCAGCGCGCTGGGATAGATCAGCGCTCCCATCAGCGCGAGCACGCCGACCACCAGGCAGACCAGCTGGGACCGGCCGCGCTGCCCGCGATCGGAGGACCGCCGCGTCCCGCGCAGCCCGCCGCCGAGGATGGTGCGGCCCCACAGCGTCCCGATCGAGACCAGGAACACGCTCATCGGCACGATCGCCGACAGCGCCCCGGCGATCCCGATCACCGCCACCACCGCGGGCGGCAGCGAGTCGGTGACCAGCTCGAACAGGGCCAGGTCCGGATTCGACAGCGCGGGCGCCACGAACAGCGCGGCGGCGCCGATCAGCATCGGAATGCACAGCAGCAGCTGGTACCAGGGCAGCAGGATCGAATTGCGCCGCAGCGGTGTGGGACCGGCGGCCGACAGGTATCCGGCGACCGTGGTCGGGAAGATGCAGATGGTCGCGACATTGAGCAGGATCGTCGAGACGAACCAGGCCGCGCCGAACGTGCCGCCGCCCGCGCCCGGAAAGGTCAGCCACTGCGGTTTCTCCGCCACGAGCCGATCCAGCAGCGCGCCCGGACCGTCGAAGTAGTGCCAGGGCACGTAGATCGCCAGGAACAGCACGGCCAGCACCGCGAGCCCGTCCTTGAGCACGCTCACCCATGCCGACCCACGCAGTCCGGACGCCAGGATGAACGCCTCGGCCACGACGAACGAGACCACCGCCGCGACCTTCAGATCCACCGCACCGTAGGACATCGCGTTGACGACCACGCCCATGCCCTGGATCTGCAACTGCACGTAGGGAATCAGGAAGACCGTGCAGATCACGGCGACGACGATGCCGAGGCGGCGCGAGGAGAAGCGGTGCTCGGCGATGTCGGCGATCGATACCAGGCGGTGGCGGGCGCAATAGGTCCAGATCAGCGGGGCCACGAAGTAGGCGACCACGAGCCCGGTGCTCAGGTACGCGATCAGGTAGAAGATGGGGACGCCGTATTTGTAGGACCATCCGGCGGCGCCGAGGAACGAGAAGCTCGTGTAGGACTCGCCCGCCATGAGCAGCAGCACGAACAACGTGCCCAGCCCGCGCCCGGATATCGACCACTCCGCCATCGACCGCTCCCGGCCCCGGCCGGACAGCACCCCGATCGCGACCGTCGCGGCCATCGCGACGGCGAACAGCGACACCGCGATCGTCGCGGGCGTCACGACCGCTCCCGCGGATCGTCGTCGGCGGGAACGAATTCCGCGGCACCGCTGCGGTAGGCGGGATCGAAGCGGGCCACCAGCGCCACGATCGGCCCGGTCAGGACGGTCACGGCCAGCAGATAGCAGATCAGGAACGGAATTCCGAAGATCCGCGGCTCGATCCGGTCGGCCACGAACGGCGCCAGGCAATACAGCAGCCCGGGCAGCACCAGCACCCACAACACCGGCCCGCGCCGCCGCACCGGAAACGACTGTTCGGGAACATCCGGCGCCGGTTCGCTCACGACTCCGCCCCGCCGCCCGGCCCGGTCATGCGCGGTGCCCTGAGGTCCCTCGTAAGCTCGCCCACGGTGTCGCCTCCCACGGAGTCCGAAGATCAACTCCTACACCTTCGCTCATCCGCCCGCCCCGTCGGGCATCGCCCCCGGCACCCCGCGGCGGGGTCAGGAGTAGCGGGATTCGCAGGTTTGCTGGGTGCCGAGGACGCCCGCGCGGAAGGCGTCGACGCGGGAGAAGCCGCTGGGGACCGTGTTGCCCTCCACGTCGCTGGCGGCGAGGCCGTCGGTGAGCAGGCCCGAGACCGCCTTGTCGAGATCGCCGGGGGACAGGGCGATATCGCCCTGGGCGGGAGAGCGGTTCTCGTCGGCGAGCTTCGCCGTGATCACCCCGGACAGGCAGGCGGCGCGCAGGCCGGTCTTGGCGCCGGTGAGCGCCTGGCGGGCATTGTTCTGCACCGCGAGCGCGTAGCGCGACACGAACACCACGTAGGCGTTGTAGTCGCCGCCGACGCGGGTCGGGAAGCCGTCCTGCTCTTCGGTATTCGCGATACCGCGC
This sequence comes from Nocardia wallacei, assembly GCF_029869545.1. Classification (GTDB taxonomy): domain Bacteria; phylum Actinomycetota; class Actinomycetes; order Mycobacteriales; family Mycobacteriaceae; genus Nocardia; species Nocardia wallacei_A. Next base: position 5,589 of record NZ_JARWQD010000149.1, read on the forward strand.
TCGGCGAGGGCGGGCACGTCGGTGCCGATGGTATTGGTCGCCGGACAGTAGGTGACCGGGACGGTGTCGGCGCCGTTGCGGCAGTTCAGCTGGGCGCCGCGGTAGTCGTAGGCCGGGGCGTGCGGAACCGGCATGATCGTCGACATCGCCTTGCTCAGCTCGGTGAGACTTTCCTTGGTGATCTGCAGTTCGCCCCGGTTGTCGTCGTTCGGGCCGAAGGACTGCGGCAGATTCTTGCGGCGTTGGTTGACGTCCTTCATATCGATCGCCTTGCAGCCCTTGGGGCCGTCGGTGAAGCCGATCTGCACGGCGGTCACGCGCTCGAATGCCGAACCGTGCACGGCCTCGGGATCATCGGGGTTGGCGTCGCGGATCGCCACCGTCGCGGCCAGCACGTTGTTGAGGCCCTCGGAGGTGTTGATGGTGAAGTGCGGCGCCTTGTCCTCGGCGACGTGGCGCATGAACGCCCCCGCGAAGCAGTCGGCCTGCTGCTCCTTGACCAGCACCGGATCCTTGGGGCCCACCATGCGCGACATGGTCTGGATGGCGTGCCCGTATTCGTGGGCCAGCACCATCACCACCGCCATCTTCCCGAAGCTGTCCTGCATCATCGGCAGCAGCACGCCGCGATCCCAGCCGACCGAGTTGTCGATGCGGCAATAGGCGGCGTTCACCAATCGATAGGTGCTTTCCTTGCAGAACTCGCCCTCCTGGGACTTCGGCGTCTTCGCGCTCCAGGAGTAGAACTTGGAGACGGGGGCGAACTGGCCCTCGAACTCGTTGTGATACTCGCCCTGCCAATAGGTTTGGATGTCTTCGAGGGCGTTGAGGGCCAGCTTGTCGATCTCGCCGTTGTCGCCGCCGATCGCGCTCATCGGGGTGTCGGGGACGCCCTGGCGGGGCCCGCTCGGCCCGTCGGTGGTGGGAAGTCCGGCCACCTTGAACGGATCGTCGTAGATCGACACCGCCCGGCCGCCGGTGGTCATGGTGCACCCGGCGAGCAGCGTGGCTACCAGTGCCCAGACGGCCGACGCCGTGATCACCTGGCGTCTCGCCACATCCACTCCCTCCCCGGAGCCGGTCACATATCGGTCTCGGTCGCCGGTACAGGGTAATAGGGGGCAGCTTCGAGCCCCACCGATGTCCGGGCCATCGAATAGTATCCGGCACATGTCATCACCGGGGGCGCAGAAGATCACCGTGCGCCATGAGGGAACCGATCGTGTCTTCGAAGCCACTCAGCAGATCACCATGGGCCGTGCGCCGGAGGTGACGCTGTTCGTCGACAGTCCGCTGGTTTCCCGTGTGCACGCGACACTCGTTTGGCAGGGTAATACCTGGTTACTCAGCGACAACGAAAGCACCAACGGCGTGTTCGTGGACGCGCAGCGGCTGACGCGGCCGGTGCCCATCGAACGGCCGACGCTGGTCCGGCTGGGCGATGCGGTCAGCGGGCCGCTGCTGCATCTGGTTCCCGATTTCGCGCGCCCGGCACCGCCGCCGCAGCGGTCCGCGCCGTCGCGGGGCCAGACACCGGCCGACGGATACCGCCAGGCGCCGCCCCCGCGGCAACAGCCACCGGCGCAGCATTCCCCGGCGCAGCGCCCGCCGACTCCGCCGCAGCGCCCGAACGCTCCGCAGCGGCCCGGCACCCCGCCCGGGCGCCCGTCCGGTCCCGCCCAGGGCCGCGCCGGTGCGCCGCCGCACCGACCCAACCCCCAACCGCAGCAACCGGTTCCGGCCGCGCCGAATGTCAACATGACCACCAAGGCCGACAGCTCCTCGCTGCCGCCGATGCGCGCCCGCGCGTCCACCGCACCGGTCGCGCGCGCCGACCGCATCCCGGCGAGCGGCCTGACCATCGGCCGCACCAGCGACAACCAGATCGTGGTCAACGACCCGCTGGCCTCGCGCCGGCACGCCCGGCTGGCGAAGGGCGGCGAGGGCCTGCTGCTCGAGGATCTGGGCTCGGCCAACGGCACCTTCGTCAACGGCCGCCGCGAGCAGCGGGTGGTGTTGCGCGAGCGCGACATCGTCACCATCGGCAACGTCGACTTCGTGGTGTCCGAGGGCACGCTGAAGCACCGCCGCAAGCCGGTCGCCGAGCAGGGCTTGCACGTGCACGGCGTCGGGTTCGTCGTCGAGGGCAACAAGCAGCTGCTGATCGATGTGAACATGCAGGCGGGCCGCGGCACCCTGACCGCGCTCATCGGCCCCTCCGGCGCGGGCAAGTCGACGCTGTCGAAACTCGTTGCGGGAACGACACATCCGTCGGCGGGTGTGGTCACCTTCGAGGGCCGCAACCTGCACGCCGAATACGAGGCGATGCGCAGCCGGATCGGCATGGTCCCGCAGGACGACGTGCTGCACCGCCAGCTCACCGTCCGCCAGGCGCTCGGCTTCGCCGCCGAGCTGCGCCTGCCGCCCGACTCCAGCAAGGCCGACCGCCAGCAGGTGATCGACGGTGTGCTGAAGGAACTTTCGCTCACCGAGCACGCCGACACCCGCGTCGACCGGCTGTCCGGCGGTCAGCGCAAGCGCGCCTCGGTGGCGCTGGAACTGCTGACCGGCCCGGCGCTGCTGCTGCTCGACGAGCCCACCTCGGGCCTGGACCCGGCGCTGGACCGCCAGGTGATGACCATGCTGCGCGAACTGGCCGACGCCGGGCGCACCGTCATCGTCGTCACCCACTCGGTGGCCTGCCTGGACATGTGCGATCAGGTGCTGCTGCTGGCGCCCGGCGGCAAGACCGCGTTCTGCGGGCACCCCGCCACCGTCGGCGATTTCCTCGGCACCAGCGACTGGGCGGACATCTTCGCCCGGGTGGCGGCCGATCCGGACGGCGCCTTCGCCAACTACCGGTCGCGCCAGGCCGCCGTCGCGCCGCCTCCGCCGCCGGTCGCGCCGCGCGGAGTGGTGGGGCAGCCACCGAAATCCAGTGGCTGGAAACAGTTCTCGACACTGTCCAGACGCCAGGTGCGGCTGATCCTCGCCGACCGCGGCTATCTGGCGTTCCTGGTGGTACTGCCGTTCGTGCTGGGCGTGCTGTCGCTGGTGGTGCCGGGTGAGAACGGCTTCGCGCCGGGCGTGCCGGTCCCGCTGCCGGACGGCACCTTCATCCTCGACGGCGGCGGGGAGACCCAGCAGCTGCTGGTCGTGCTCATCCTCGGCGCCTGCTTCATGGGGTCGACGCTGACCGTGCGCGATCTGGTCGGCGAGCGGCCGATCTTCTTCCGCGAGCGGGCGGTCGGCCTGCTGCCCTCGGCGTACCTGCTGGCGAAGGTCGCCATCTTCGGCATCGCGGCGCTGCTGCAGGCCGCGGTGCTGGTGGCGATCGTCCTGGCGGGTAAGAATCCGCCGGGTAAGGGGGCGCTGATCCCGTCGGGCAGCGTCGAGCTCTATTTCGATCTGGCGTTCACCGCGGTGGCGTGTGTCGTCATCGGCCTGCTGCTGTCCACGATCGCGAAGTCCAACGAGCAGGTGATGCCGCTGCTGGTCGTGATGATCATGTGCCAGCTGGTGATGGCGGGCGGCATGATCCCGGTGACCGACCGCATCGTGCTGGAGCAGCTGTCCTATCTGTTCCCGTCGCGCTGGGGCTTCGCCTCCGGCGCCGCGACGGTGGACCTGCGCTACCTGTTCGCCAACGCCCAGCCCGATGCGCTGTGGCAGCACAAGCCCGGCTTCTGGGCGCTGGATATCGCCATGCTGCTGGTGATCACGACGGTGCTGTCAATCCTGACCTGGTGGCGGTTGCGGTTGAAGAAGACGGCGGCATGATCGGGCAACACCGCAGGTCAGTGCGGGGATTTGGACCTGCCCCGCGCGTGTCGTCGGCACAGCAGGCACACTTATGCGTGTGACGGCTCGAGTTGGGGCAGTACATCTCGGCTGGGATGTGGTGTCCGTGGCCGCAGGCGGCGGTGGCACACCGATCCGCCCGGTCCAGGTGGAAGGCACATACACGCCGCCCGCGTACCTGCTGGCGGATGCGTCCGGGCGTCTGCACACGGCCGGCGCCGAGCGGCAGCGTCCCGACCTGGGTATCGCCATTTCCGACGTGCGCGACGTGCTGGGCCACCGGCAGATCCGGATCGCGGGTGCGACCTGGCCGGTGGAGCTGGTGTACCGGGCCCGCATGTACAACCCGCTGGCCGCGACGGGCAAGTACCTGCGCGGCAAGCCCGAGGTCGTCGCGCTGCCGTTCCCGGACGACTGGCCGGACGAGAAGATCGACGAATACTGCCGGCTCGTCGAATTGCTGGATGTGGCAACCGAACCGCTGCCGGAGTCGGTGGCGCTGTCGGGATATGTGCGCGCGCTCGGCCTGGTCCGGCCGCCGGAGCCGGGATTCGCCGGTTCGGGTGCCACCGGCGTGTACTCCGACGGCCGGGTGTGCCTGGTGGTCGCCGTGCACGGGGACGACGAGCAGCCCACCGAATCGGTCGGCGTGCCCATCTCGCCCGACGCCATCCGCGACGCCCATTCGGCCGACAACGTCGTGATCGAGGTGATGGCCGCGGCCCGCTCGATCAGCGCCGATACCTCCACGGTGCTGCTCACGGGCAATGTGTGCTTCAACGACGCGCTGCGGCTGGCGTTCCAGAACCATCTCGGTCACCGACTACGCGTGGCCGATCACCCGATGCACGCGCTGGCGCTCGGCGCGGCGCATCTGCTGGTCACCGACAGCGAATACGCCGAGGAGCAGACCTATCCGGACCCGCCCGGGCCGCCGCCGGGTTCCGGTGGGCGCCAAGGGGATCCACGCCCCGCCCCGGGCCGCCCTCCCGCGCCGGGCGAGGGCCCGTCCTATTCCACACAGCGACAGCCACCCGGTGCGGGTGGTGCGCACGGCTCCGCCGAGGAGCCGGGCCGCGCGGCGGGCCGGGAGGGGCATGCGCCCGGTTCCGGTCGTCCGGCGCCCGGTATGTCCGGTGGGGGACGCGGGGCCGATCCGGGGAATTCCCGGCCGGGCCCGGCTCGTCAGATGAGCTCGGCGCCCGGCACATCCGCCGGGGGACAGGAAATGGGTGGGGATCATCCGGGTTCGGGTCGTCGGATGACGTCCGAGTCCGGCTCGCCCACCATGGCCGCTCGCGGCTCGGGGGGCGGGCGGCACAGCCTGCGGACCCCGCAGGCGACCGCCGATACGGTGCGGCACGCGGGCGGGCGCCCGGTCGACCCGGCGCCGCAGCACGGCGGCCCCGGTGCGCAGCCGTCGCGCCGCCAGCCGGAGCCGATGTCGCAGCCGTATGCGAGCCCGCGGTATACGGATTCGCCGCCTCGGGTGGGGCGCCACGCGGCGCGTGAGACCGACGAGGAGCCGACCACGCGGGTGCCCCGCGGACAGGACGGCCTGCCGGACGTCGCCGCGGATACCGGCCGCCGCGGCCCGGCGTCCGACGAGTTGACGACCGTCATGGGGCGGCGGCCGAACGAGAACCGCTCCGATTCCGGCGGCCCCGCGCACGCCGCCCCCGAACACGACGACGAGCATCAGGGCAAGCTGTGGCACAAGGTCAAGGACAACCTGTTCGGCGCGCCGACGATCGTGGGCGCCGTGGCCCTGGCCGCGATGGCGCTGTCTCCCGACGGCGGTGCCGACCACGTGGCGCATCCGGCCGATGAGGTGACCAGCTCCGCCGAGGGACAGGCAGCGCCCGAGGGCATCGGGCCGGTCGCGTATGTGCCGGGCGCGGGAGAGGCTCGGTACGTCGGCTCCACGGCGACGGGCACCAACGCCGTCTCTGGCGCGGCCGCCGCGCACACGGCCGTTCCCGGCGCGGGCGCCGACTTCGACGTCCACTCGGTCGGGGCCTTCGCGACGTCGGACTTCGGTGCCTGGCCCTCGATCGAGCAGGTCGCGGGCGTCCCGCATTCGGCCCCGCTCTGCGCCCTCACACCGACGGTGACCGGGCCCGGGTCCCCGGGCATGGGAGCGACCGCCGATGGGTCGCAATGCCCCCAACTCGGCATCGACAACCTGCAGTACTCGGTCCCCACCCCCCGCGGGGTAATCGACCACGGGCCCCCGATGCACATCTGATCCGTCCCGATTTCTTCGGCGGCGCTGGTCGCTGGTATCGTTGCCTGTTGGCGTGCGGTACGTCGCGAGTAGTTGCGTGGCGTCCCACGGGTCCCGGGTCTCCACTGGCCGCCGGGATCACCCGACCGCTCGCCTGGCCGGCAGAACACCGACGACAGACAGGGAAGCACTGTGCCTACGTACAGCCCGAAGGCGGGTGACGTGACCCGGAAGTGGTACGTCATCGACGCCACTGACGTAGTGCTCGGCCGCCTTGCCGTGCAGGCAGCGAATCTGCTGCGCGGCAAGAACAAGCCGACCTACGCGCCGAACGTCGATGGTGGCGATTTCGTCATCATCATCAACGCCGACAAGATTGCGATCGCCGGCAACAAGGCCGACCGCAAGTTCATCCACACCCACTCCGGCTTCCCGGGCGGTCTGAAGACCCGGTCTGTCCGTCAGGTGATGGAGACCCGCCCCGAGCGTGTCGTGGAGCGTGCCATCAAGGGCATGATCCCGAAGAACAAGCTGGGCAACCAGGTCGCCCGCAAGCTGAAGGTCTACGCCGGCCCGTCGCATCCGCACGCGGCCCAGCAGCCCGTTCCGTTCGAGATCAAGCAGGTGGCCCAGTGACCGCTCCTGAGGAATTCAACGAAGAGTACGTCGAGGAGGCTCCCGCCGAGATCGTCGAGGACGGCGCCGGCTACGAGGAGACCTTCGACGCTCCCGCCGCCCCGGCCCTGATCGACCGCCCGGTGCAGACCGTCGGCCGTCGCAAGGAGGCCGTGGTCCGCGTCCGCCTGGTGCCCGGTTCCGGCAACTTCGTGCTGAACGGCCGCACCATCGAGGACTACTTCCCGAACAAGGTGCACCAGCAGCTGGTGAAGTCCCCGCTGGTCACCGTCGAGCGCACCGAGACCTTCGACGTGCACGCCCGCCTGGTCGGCGGCGGCCCGTCCGGTCAGGCCGGTGCCCTGCGGCTGGCGATCGCCCGCGCGCTGATCGAGGTCACCCCGGACGACCGCCCCGCCCTGAAGCGGGCCGGTTTCCTGACCCGTGACCCGCGCGCCACCGAGCGCAAGAAGTACGGCCTCAAGAAGGCCCGCAAGGCTCCGCAGTACTCGAAGCGCTGATCTCGCACGGCAGACAGACGAGAGCAGGCGCCCCTGTCCGGGCGCCTGCTCTCGTGCTGTATCGGGCGGGGGCCCCCGGAAAGCGCCCCCGCCCCCGCACCCAGCCGCGCGAAATAATATATGGGGGCAGAAAAGGATAGTTTGGCGGGCCGGCCCCCCCCCACCACCCACGGGGGCCACACCCCACAAAAAAACAA
>NZ_JARWQD010000150.1 GCF_029869545.1 Nocardia wallacei
GTTCACGTACTGGCCGAAGGCCCGACGCAGCGGAATCAGCAGGCCCCACAGCGAGATATGGTCGGGCACGCCCGGAAACCCCACGGCGCCCAGCAGAATCGCGTCGAACCCGGCGAGCCCCGCCCCCCCCGCGGGCGGCCCCCGCCCCCCCCCCCCGGACCACCGCCATCCGGCCCTGGGTGCCCGCATCGATCCTGCTGCTGGCCGCGCTCACCTGGGCCGTCGGCGCCACGTGGGATATCCAGTGGCACAGCGACGTCGGCCCCGACACCTTCTTCACCCTGCCGCACCTGTTCATCTACGCCAGCGCGGCGATATCCGGATTCACCGGTCTCGCGGTCATTCTCGCCACCACCTCGGCCGGACGCCGCGGCCGCGCGGTGGATCCGGCGCTGGGCGGCCCGGGCATCGGCGTCTTCGGCCGCACCTTCACCGCCCCGCTCGGCTACCTGGTCACGAGCCTGGGTGCGGCGTCGTTCCTGCTGTACGGGCTGTGGGATCTGTGGTGGCACAGCCTCTACGGCTTCGATGCCGTGATCGACTCGCCGCCGCACATCGGGCTGTTCCTGTCCAGCACCGTGACCTCGGTGGGCACGGTCATCGTGTTCGCCGCCGCGCGCGAGCAGCTGTGGGGACGGCTCGGCGCGCTGGCCTGCCTCGGACATCTGGTGACCTCGAGCGTGATCACCGCGCTGGCGGTGCGGCAGCTGTCCACCGGCACGGTCCGGTGGACCACCGCGGTGACCGCGTTCATCGTGGTGATGCTGGTGTTCACCGGGGCCGGTTTCCGGCGCTGGGGCGCGACGATCGTGGCCGGTACCGCGGCAGCGATGCAGGCGGTGTTCTGGTGGTTCGCGCCGTGGGCCGCGCAGACATACGCGGAATTCGTGGGGCTGCCGATGCGGGAGAACAACGAGATCATTCCCTCCACCCCGGCCCTGATCCCGATGTGCCTGCTGCCCGTCGGCGTCGTGGTCGACCTGCTGCTGCGGCGAACCGGCGGCACCGCACGGCTGCTGCCCGGGCTCGTCGGCGGGCTGGGCGGGCTGATCATCGCGGGCTGCGCGCCGTGGCAGACCGTCCTGATCTACGATTCCCGCCTGCCCGCCGCGACCGTCATCGTCGCCACCGTCGTCGCCGGTGCGGTGCTCGGCGGCATCGGCGGATTCCTCGGCTGGCGGTTCGGCGCCATGCTGCGCCGCACCGCCCCGGAAGGAGCACGCGCGTGATCACCAGAGCGCTGTCCGCGGCCGCCACGCTGCTGATCGTCCTCGGCCTGACGACCATCCCCGCCGGGACCGCCGCCGCCTACGAGCCGGTGAATATCGCCCACACCGAGCGCGTGCAGGCCGGTCCCTACGGCATCACCGTCGGCTTCAGCGAATGGCCGCTGCACGCGCTGCAGTCGCTGGACTTCACGTTCCTGCCCGACGGCGGGATCGAGGGCAAATCCGGCAACCTCGTCGAAACCCAGCCCGACGGGCGCACCTATCGGCCCGAGCCGCTGTCCCGGCATCCCCGCAAACGCGAGGTCTGGGGTCTGGACGTCAGATCCCTTGACCAGGAAGGCAATTGGACCTTCCGCTTCGAGATCGACGGCCCGCAGGGCCACGGCGTCGGCGAACTACGCAACCTGGCGGTCCTCGAGCAGCCCGGCCCGCCGCTGTCGCTGAGCTGGGCCCTGAGCGCCCTCCCACTCGTCGGGCTCGTCGGATTCCTCGCCTACGTATGGCGCCGCACCCGCCGAAGCGACCGCGAGCCGGTCGCGGCGGCGTGATCCCGGCCGAATCTATACCTCCACTGTGGCTCGGAGGTGGGCTAGTTCGCGGCGGAAGGTCCAGGCCAGGAGGGGGGATGCCAGGCGTAGGCCGAATTCGCCGAGCCAGCCCAGTGGGGGTTGGAGGCGTTCGCGCCAGGTGAGCCGGGTGCGGCCGTCGGGCAGGGCGGTCAGGTGGATGTCGCCGCGGCCCTCGACCCAGCCCAGGTGGGCGAGGCCGAGATGCCCGCTGCCGGTGCCGTCGGGCGGCTGCCACACGTCGGTGCGGATGCGGTCCCCGGTGCGCACGCAACCGACGCCGACGGTGGCCTCGACGATCACGCCGACCCCCGTGCGCTGCGTGGAGACCACCTGGAACTCGGCCGCTTCCCAGACCCGGTCGCGCGGCCGCTCCCAGTCCACGACCTGCCGCCACACCGCCGACGGCGCGGCCGCGATATCGGCGCTCACCGCCACCACCACAGTTCGCATACGACACCCCGATCCCACCCGTTCGTCGAGGCGGCGCGCTCACCCGGGTGCTCTCGCGACGGTCAGGTCACGTCCGCATGGTAACGCACATGTTCTGCCGCAAGCGTTTTCGCGAGTTCAGCGGGACGTCACCGCCTCCTCCAGGTAGGCCATGGCCGCGGCGGAGTCGTCGGCGAAGTAGACCAGATCGTCCAGGGGCACGGGCAGGAAACCCTCGGCGTCCATCCGCCGGAACTGCTGGCGCAGCCCGTCGTAGAACCCGGCGGTGTTCAGCACGACCACCGGCTTGTGGTGCAGCCCATGCTTTTTCAGCTCCAGGATATCGGTCGCCTCGTCCAGGGTTCCCGTCCCGCCGACCAGCACGACCACGCCGTCGGCCCGGGCCAGCAGCTGCGCCTTCCGTTCGGCCAGATCCGCCGCGACGATCATCTCGTCGGCGTTCGGCCGCGCCTTGTGCGCCAGGAATTCCACGGATACCCCGACCAGCCGACCGCCACTGTCCTGCACCGCATCGGCCACCACCTTCATCAGCCCGACATTCGACCCGCCCCAGATCAGCGTGTGCCCGCCCTTGCCGATCAGCCCGGCGAACTCGCGTGCGGGGGCGGTGTAACGCTCATCGAGGTCGGCGGCCGACAGAAAGACACAGATATTCATGCGGCCACTGTATAAACGCGCCCCGCGCCTACTTCACCCCGATCGGCTTACCGAAGAAGGATGCGAACGTTTCACCGAATGTCGAGACCAGCAGCTGGAATCCGTTGGGGTCCAGGGCGAGCCAGCCCGCGTCACCGGTGCGGCAGCCCGGCTCCGCCGGAACACCGTCGAGCCGGTCCCGCATCCACAGCAGCGCCGGACCGACGCCGGATATCTCGGTGGCCACGTGCTCGGCGAAATGCTCGCGCGTGTATTGCACACTGGCGGAAGGACTCTGGCAGTAGGTATCGACGAGCGCGTTGACCTGGCCGACCGGGATGATCTCGTCGGGATTGCCCTGCCAGATGTACATCGGCATATCGGGGACGGACTTGCCCATGCGCGTCTTCTCCAGCACGTCCACGACGACCGGGTCGCGCATCGGATCGCCGGGGGTGCGCAGCATGCCCTTCAGGTTCAGGAACGGGAAGCTCGACACGTACTGGACGCACAGCCCGCTCTGCACGGTGGTGATCGCCTTGCCGAGCAGGTCCATTCGCTCGTCCAGGAACCTGGCGAAATCGGGATACTCGCGCGAAATCCCCTGTACGGCAGCGAGTACCAGACCCGCGGTGGCCTGCCCGTTCGCCACCTCGAGTGTCGCGCCCAGATCCGCGGGCACCCCGCCCTCGGCGGCACCGACGATATTCAGCTCCGGCGCGTAGCTCCGCTTCAGCTCGGCGGCGTGCCCGGTGGCGATGGCCCCGCCGGAGTATCCGTACAGCCCGAGGCGCGCATCCGGCGCCACCCGCATCGGCTCGAAATCGCGTGCGGCGCGCAGGCCGTCGAGGGTGATCCGGCCCGCCAGCGGCCCGGCCGCATAGGCCTGGTTCGGCCCCTGGTGATCGGGAACCACCACGCCCCAACCCTGTTGCAGCGCGCCCTGGGCGATCACGAACTCCGCCGGGGCGACGATCTGGCCCACGAACGGGGCGGCCGACCACTGCTGCACCGCGTAGGACGGCGAACAGTATTGCGCGAGTGAGTCTTCCGCGATCTGCACCGACAGCACCCGGTCCGGCGCGGAACCGCGCGGCTTCAGCACCGTCGTCACCGCGGGGATCGGCTCGTCGCGGCTGTTGTTCGACCGGTACGACAGCTGCCAGGCGTCGACATTGAGCGGGACGACCCCGAAGTTGGCGACATTGACCTGCCGCGCCGCGATGATCTCCCCCGGCGCCTTGGCCGCCACCACCTCCGCCGGTGGGTGGTAGAAGCCCGGATCCAGTTCGGGCGGCAAGGGCAGCAGCGCCGCGGGCCGGACCGGCACGGACTCCGGCGGTTCGGCCGCCACGGTTCCCGATGCGAATACCAGGGCCGCGACCGCGACCTGCAGGGCCACCAGCGCGCCCGTGCGCCTTCTCGTCACTGTCAACACTGACACCTCTCCAAGAATGTGAAACCCCCGAGTCTCACAGGTGAGGAGACTATGACACACGTGTGATCCACATCGCAACCCCGCTGAGATACCGTGACCGGGTGACCACAGCGGAGAGACAGTACGGCGGTCGCGCCGTCACGGAGCGCAAGGCCGAGCGGCGGCAGCGCTTCGTCGACGCGGCGATACGCATCTTCGCCGAACGCGGTTACGCGAACTGCTCGCTGGCCGATGTCTGCACGGCCGCCGGGCTGTCCAAGCGGCAGTTCTACGAGATCTTCCAGACCCGCGAGGATGTGCTGGTCGCCGCCTACGACCACATCCACGACGAGGCGGGTGCGGCCGTCGCCGAGGCGCTGGCCGCCGTACCGCCCGGCACGCCCTTCGCGGGTGTCATCGAGCGCGTGCTGATCGCGTTCCTGGAGTCGGTCGGCTCCGATCACCACCGCGCCAAGGTGGCATTCATCGAGGTCGTCGGGGTCAGCGACGGCATGGAGCAGCACCGCCGCGACCGCCGCGCCGCGTGGACGCGCACGGTCGAGGCCATTGTCTGCGAGGTGGGCGGGCCCGGCGCCCACATCGCGGGCGGGACCAGGTGGGGCGCCAGCGCCCTCATCGGCGCGATCAACGCCATCACGCACGAATGGCTGCTGTCGGACCCCCGGCCCCCGATCAGCGACCTGATGCAGGCCCTCGGCCCCGTCGCGACCGCGCTGATCATCACCGCATAGGCTGCGCGACACTGGAACGATGTCCACCGACGACGGCCGCTCGGCACCACCAGTGACCAGTGCCTCGATCCTCGTGCTCACGCTGGCACGCAAGGTCGAGGCCGAACTCGGCACCGCGCTCGCGCCGCTGGACCTGACCGTCGGACGGCTCGGGCTGCTCGGCCATATCTCGGGCGTGCCCGGGGCGTCGTTCAGCGAGCTGGCGCGCATGTCGAGCATCAGCGTGCAGAGCGTGCACACCGCGGTGAAGGCGCTGGTGAAGGCGGGTCTGGTGCGCGACCGGACGGCACGGGCCGGATCGGCGTCGACGATCGAGCTCACCCCGAAGGGCGCCCGGCTGCTGCAGTCGGCCAGGCAGGTGGTCGCCGAGGTGGACGGGAAGCTGTTCGGCCCCGAATCGGATCCGATCCTGCAGCAGGTGGGCAAGGCCCTGCTCGCCGCATTCGCAGGCGAAACCGCCTCCTGAGCTTCCCCTTTCGCCGATCGGTGACCTGACGCACAACCTTCAACTTCATTGAAGCCAACTGCTAAGCTTCAGCCATTCTGAAAGATGGAGGGAGCTCATGGAACTTGTGCTGTTGTCCGTCCACGTGCTGGCGGGCATCGTCTTCGTCGGCGGTTCGGCGGTCGCGGCGAGCCTGTTCCCGCGCTACGCACCGATCGCCGTGTCCGCCGACGAACCGGGCACCGCGCAGCGCAATCCGGCGGTGGCAGCGGCGATGTATCGCATCACCAGCGTCTACGCCGTGCTGGCACTCATCGTGCCCGCGGCCGGGATCATCCTGGCGGCCGTCCAGGGCCGGATGGGCGAAATCTGGATCACCGCGGCCATGATCCTCACCGCTATCGCGGGCGCGCTGCTCATCCAGATCCGGCCGATGCAGCGCGAGGCACTCGACCGCCCCGACGACGGGCGACGGCTGCGCACGCTGAGCATGCTCGCCGGAATCTACAACCTGCTGTGGGCGGTGGTCGTCGTTCTCATGATCGTCCGCCCGGGCGCCCACTGAGACAGCGCCACAACACCATTCGAGGAGACACGATGTCCGTATCACGACACACGCTCGCGCTGCCCGCGAGTCCCCTTGCCACGGAGGCATTTCGGCTGATCACCGCCGAACTGGAACCGCATCTGCGCAATCACAGCATTCGCGGATATCTGTTCGGCCTGGCGCTCGCCGGTGCCCACGGACTGCGCCCGGGCGCCGATTTCGACGACGAGAATATGTTCCTCATCTGCGCCCTGCACGATATGGGTTTGGCCGAGATAGCCAACGGCGACCAGAGATTCGAGGTCGACGGCGCGGATTACGCGGCGAAGTTCCTGGAGGACCGCGGCGTGCGCGACGCCCGGGTCGACGTGATCTGGGATGCCATCGCCGCGCACACGACCGGCCTCAGCAGCTCGCCCGTATACCGCCGACGCCGCCCCGCCGAGATCTGGATTGCCGTGGACGGCATCGGAATCGACGTCGGCGCCGGTCCCGGCGCCTTGCCGCCGGGCTACGCCGACCTCGTCCACGCGGCCTACCCGCGCCTGGGCGGAAGCCGCGCCCTGACCGACGCCATCGAATCACAGGCGATCGCCAAACCCCAGAAGGCCGTACCCGGTTCGCTCGCGGGCGAGATCGTCCGCCGCCAGCACCCACACCTGGTCCCCACCTGGGACCAACTCCTGTCCACCAGCGGCTGGAACGACTGACCCCGGCTCGCCGCACTGCCCGGCGGTATCGATCACAATCGAGCGATGACGGGCAGGGCGAGCGCCGACGGTACGAAAGCACGCGCGACCGGGACTGGTCCCGGCGCAGCGAAGGGCAAGCGCTACACCACGATCGCTCGCAGGATAAGGCGGCTCGAACTCTTCCCGGCCGTCGGCTTCGCGCTCGTCGCCGGAGTTGCCGTCGCCGTCGCCGCCTACGGACTCCTGTACTGGGCCCTGCCCGCGAGCGAAGCGAAAGCGGCGCCGATAGACATCACCCGCCTCGCCCTGACGATCGTCGCCGGAGTCGGCGGAACCGTCGCACTGGTGGTCGCCTACCGCCGCCAGCGCGACATCGAACAGAGCCGGTTCGTGGAACGGTTCGGCGCGGCGGCCGGTCAGCTCGGCGCGACCGATGTCGCCGTCAGGATCGCCGGGGTGTACGCGATGGCCGGTGCCGCCGACGAATCCGAGGGGCTGCGCCGCCAGCAGTGCATCGACGTCCTCTGCGGTTACCTACGCCTGCCCTACGACCCCGCCCAGGGCAGCAGCGGCCGCACCAAGCTGGTGACGACCCTCCCGCGTGCGGATCACGGCGAAACCGAAGAGCATGTCGAATACCGGCAGAACGACCGCGAGGTCCGCCGGACGATCCTCCGGGTCATAGCAGACCATCTGCGTCCGGGGAACGAATATTGCTGGTCGGCAGCCAATTTCGACTTCCGGTCCGCTCATCTCGAGGAGGTCGCCTTCGACGGTGTCGTCTTCTCCGGCCGGGCCCGATTCGATCGGGCGACATTCGACGGTCGCGCCGAATTCGGCAATGCGGTGTTCAACGGTCCCGCCGGATTCGACGAAGCGATCTTCGGCGGCCCCACCGTATTCGATGGAGCGAAGTTCGCCGGGGACACCCTGTTCGGCAGGGCCACATTCAACGACAGTGCCGAGTTCCGAGGGGCAGCCTTCCGCGGCGACGCCGCGTTCTACCGGGCAGTGTTCAACGGCCACACCGAGTTCCGGCAAGCACGTTTCGACACTGCCGGGTTCTACCGGGCAACGTTCAACGGCCACGCCCGGTTCGACGACACGATTTTCGGCGGCGGCGCCGTCTTCCACGGAGCCACGTTCAACGGGCATGCCGAGTTCCAGCGGGCGACGTTCAACGCTGCCGCTGGATTCGGCAAGACGACGTTCGACGGTCGAGCCGAGTTCGGGGAGTCCACGTTCCACGGCGAGGCACGATTCGCCGAGTCGGCGTTCAACGGTCCCGTCGGCTTCACAGCGGTAGCATTCATCGGTCCTGCAATCTTCTCCGACGCCGACTTCGGCTCCGAGAAGGTCACTTTCGACGACCCTGCCGGATGGGGTCCCCCCGCACCGGTATTCGACTGGGACCAGAACATCGCGGCCAAACCGGCCAATATCGATCCGCAGGACTGGCCGCCCACCCCGGTTCACGGCCGATCGACCGCACCGGGGTGACAGCGGGTCGGCGACAAGCCGGGGTGCGGGACCGAATCGGCTCAGGCGCTGCGTTCCCGCAGCATCGCGTGTTCGGCGAAACGTTCGCCGAGGAACTCGAAGGCGTTGGGGGCGAAGGAGAATGCGCCACCGACGTGTTCGCGGGGCATGGTGAGGAAGGTGGCGTCGACGCCGAGGGCGCGCCAGTCGCGGTAGAGCTGCGTCATCTGGGCGAACGGGACGATCTGCTCCCGGGTGCCGCCCGCGAGCAGCACCGGTGTGGCGGGAGCCATTGCGCCCAAACGGTTCTCGCGCAGGCGCGCCAGCACCTCCGGGACCTCCAGCGGCGAGCGATGCACGTAGCGGGCCGACCGGGTGGGCAGCAGCATCCCGCCGCCGATTCCCAGCGCCGCCCCCGGGATCACGTGGGTGCGGCGCAGGACCGCCGCCAGGGTGCGGCCCACCGGATTCAACAGCGACAGCACATCGAGTTCCGGGTAGGCGGCGTCGATGCCGAGCACGGCGTAGAACAGCAGGAAGGCGAAGCGGCCGCCGTCGTGATGTTCGAACATTCCCTCCAGATCCGCGGGCGCGGAACCGACCGCACCGCCGTCCAGCACCAGATCGGGGGCATAGCCGGGTTGCAGCTGCAGGGCCCAGCCCGCGGCGCAGCCGCCCTCGGAGTACCCGAAGATGCCCAGCGGCCCATCCGGTTCCAGGCCCGCCTCGTCCAGTTGCCGCGCGGCCCGCATGCTGTCGAGCACGGCCGGGCCCAGCGCCCGGCCCATCACGTAGGGATGTGCGCCCGGCGTACCCAGCCCGGGATAGTCGCTGACCGCGACCGCCCAGCCCCGGCGCAGTGCCCGCGCCAGGAACAGCGACTCGTACTCGAGGCCGCGGCGGAACTGCCATGACGCCGCCGAGATATTCGCCAGCCCCTGGGTGCCGACGGCGTACCCGATCAGCGGGCGCGGGCCGTCGGGGTAGGGCGTCGACGGCACCAGAATCGTCCCGGTCACCTCCGTCGGCGCGCCGTGGGCCGTCGTGGTGCTGTAGCGCACCCACCAGGCGCGCGCCGGAAGCCGCAGCCCCGGAAGCAGATACGCCCGCATCGGCCGGGCCTCCAGCAACCGGCCGGGCCGGGCGTCACCGATGGCCGCGAGCGGCCCCGTGCTCAGATGTGCGGTCACCGTTGACCCGCCTTTCGCCGTCGCCCGGCCGACCCTGCCGACCAGACCCACTCTTCAACTGTCGCAACGCCTTCCGGTCGTGTACTCGATCATGATGACACATCGGCGACACGAACACGAGACACTGAGATAACAACTCTCTCGCCGCCCGATAAATTCCCGCCACACATCGCGGCAAACGACCTCGGCATTCCTGCGCACAAAGCCCGTGCCACCGATGGCAATTCCGGGATCGACCACCTCCGTGTCGAAACTTCTTCCGACCTCCACCGGCGGGTTGCGGAAGCGATGGCGGCGCTCGGCAATACCATCGTCGGAATACTGGTTTTCACTGGTAGATCAGGCCGTTGCGGCGCCTCGGACACACCCGGCCGCAAAGTAGCTACAGCCGAATCCCACCAGCGTAGTGGGGGTGCGAGGGCACCCGAAACGGTGGTACCGGCTGCGCCGACACCCCGCACGCTGTACGGTTGCTCAAACCAGTAATGGGGGCTTCGAGTAGGCCTGCGCCCATACTCTGAAAGGACTCGGATCTGATGTCGATAGACACCGGCCGCAAATCCGACGGATCAGATGACAGCGCCGCGGATTCGATCGGAAAGCCGCCGACCAAACTCGGCTTGGACCGATGGGTTTTCGGCATCACGGCGATCGGCTCACTGGCATTTGTCGCCTGGGGCATCCTCGACCAGACGGGCCTCGCGTCCGCCTCGTCGGATGCGCAATCCTGGGTCATCAACAATACCGGTTGGCTATTCGTCCTGATCGCGTCGGCCTTCGTCGTGTTCGTGCTCTGGATGGCGGCCAGCCGCTACGGCAAGATCCCACTGGGCAACGACGACGAGGAACCGGAGTTCAAGACCGTCTCGTGGATCGCGATGATGTTCAGCGCGGGCATGGGCATCGGCCTGATGTTCTGGGGCGTCGCCGAACCGCTCACGCACTTCGTCAAGCCGCCGCCGGGCACCGCCGACCCGCAGACCGACCAGGCCGCCGAGACGGCGATGGCGCAGACGCTGTTCCACTGGACGCTGCACCCGTGGGCCATCTACGCCGTGGCCGGTCTGGCCATCGCCTACGGCACCTTCCGCAAGGGCCGCTCGCAGCTGATCTCGGCGGTGTTCCGCCCGATCCTCGGCCGCTACTCCAAGGGCTGGGGCGGCAAAGCGATCGACATGATGGCGATCTTCGCGACGCTGTTCGGCTCGGCCGCCTCGCTGGGCCTGGGCGCGCTGCAGATCGGCGCGGGCATGGAGTTCAACGGCTGGGTCGACACGATCGGCAAGGTCGGCCTGGTCCTCATCATCACGGCGCTCACCATCGCGTTCATCTTCTCCGCGATCTCCGGCATCGACCGCGGCATCCAGTGGCTGTCGAACATCAACATGGTGCTGGCCCTGATCATCGCGATCTTCGTGTTCGTCCTCGGGCCGACGCTGTTCATGCTCAACTTCCTGCCGACCGCGCTCGGCGACTACATCGCCAAGCTCCCGTCGATGGCCTCGCGCACCGCGGTCAGCGGCGGCGACGCGGAGAAGGCGTGGCTGTCGAGCTGGACGATCTTCTACTGGGCGTGGTGGATCTCGTGGACCCCGTTCGTCGGCATGTTCATCGCGCGCATCAGCCGCGGGCGCACCATCCGCCAGTTCGTGACCGGCGTGCTGCTGGTGCCCAGCCTGGTGAGCCTGGTGTGGTTCGTGATCTTCGGTGGTTCGGCCATCTCCCAGCAGCGCGAGACCGGCGACCTGACCGAGCCGAACGGTTCGGTCGACTCCAACTTCGCGCTGTTCCACCTGCTCGACCACTACCCGATCGCCTCGTTCACCGCGGCGCTGGTGATGATCCTGGTCGCGATCTTCTTCGTCTCCGGCGCCGACGCCGCGTCCATCGTGATGGGCACGCTGTCGGAGCGGGGCAGCCTGGAACCGTCCAAGGTGACAGTGAGCTTCTGGGGCGCGGCCACCGGCGCGGTCGCCGCGATCATGCTCGTCATCGCCGATCCCAGCGATCTCGACGGGGCATTGAACGGGCTACAGGCCCTGACGACCGTCGTATCGCTGCCGTTCGCGATCGTCATGGGCCTGATGTGCGTGGCGCTGTACAAGGACGTGCGCTCGGACCCGATCATCCTGCGCGAGCAGCACGGCGCCCTGCTGATCGAGAACGCGGTCCTGCAGGGCACCGAACAGCACGACAGCGAGTTCGGTCTGGTCACCGAGGCTGTCGAGGTGATCGAGGTCGACAAGACCGACGTCCCGGACAAGTCCGAGCCCCCGAAGGCCGACTAGCCCGGCCACCCACTGCCCCGCCACACCCAACCGTGTGGCGGGGCAGAACTATGTCGGCGCCCTCCAAATCCCTCTTCCCGGCGCGCTTTTGGCCGGGATTACGCTTCCGACATCATGGATGCCCTCTATATTCCCGACCCCGCGGACCCCGGCGTGTTCCATTCCACCGAACTCACCCGGGGGCCGTGGTCGCCGGATGCCCAGCATGCCGGGGCGCCCGCGGCGCTGCTGGGGCATGTGATCGAGCGGTTTCGCCCGCGGCCGGGGTATCGCGTCGCGCGGGTGGCGGTGGAGATTCTCGGGCCGGTGCCGATCGCCCCGCTGCGCGCCGAGGTGCGGCCGGTCCCCGCGACCCCCAGGATCGCCCAGCCCGGCCGCGGGGTCGAATTGTTCGAGGCCACACTGAGTTCCGAGCGTGGGCCGGTGCTGATCGCTCGTGCCTGGCGGCTGGGGCGGGCCGATCCGGAGATCGATGTCCCGGAGGCGATGCTGCCGACCGGCACCCGGCCCGGCCCCGACACCGTGACACCCGGCCCGGAGCACGCCTTCCCCAGCGGTCAGCCGACCGGATTCCACACCGCCGTCGACTACCGATTCGTCGCGGGCGCCTTCCAGAACCCCGGCCCGGCCGTGTGCTGGATTCGGCTGCGCTGTCCGGTCGTCGCGGGCGCGGCGCCGGGCCCGCTGGAACGCGTCCTCGCCGCGGCGGACTTCGGCAACGGTGTCAGCTCCGTATTGCCCTGGGGCCGATACTTTTTCATCAACACCGACCTCACGGTCACGCTGCCCCGCGACCCGATCGGCGAATGGGTCTGCCTGGACGCGGTGACCCACCCGGAACGCAGCGGCATCGGCATGGTCGACGCCCGCCTGTTCGACGAGCGGGGCCCGATCGGCCATAGCACCCAAACGCTGCTGCTCGGGGAACGCTGACCGCGCCCGCAACCGATCGCTACAGCGGCTCGCCGTAGGTCTGGCGGCCCATCAGGTACGTGGCGTCGACCGTCAACTCGCGCAACCGATCCGGCGCGGTCGTGCGCGGATTACCCGACAGCACCGCGAAATCGGCGAACTTCCCCGGCTCGAGGCTGCCGATATCCTTGTCCAGGTGCAATTGCCATGCGGGGCCGAGGGTTTCGGCTCGAATGGCCGCATCGATACCGATGCGCTGCTCCGCGGCCAGCACCCGCCCGCTCCCCCTGGCCGTGCGAGTGACGGCGGTGGCGATATTGCCGAGCGGACTCGGCGGAGTCACGGTGCCGTCGTTGTGGAACGAGATCTCGAGGCCCGCGTCCAGTGCCGCCTTCGCCGACATCCAGTGGCTGCCGTGCGGGTCCCCGAACAGCTCGTCGACCAGCACATCACCCCAGTAATAGACGTGTTCGATGAACAGGCTGACCGTCGCCCCGAGGCGGCGCGCACGCGAAAACTGTTCCGGCCGCATGGCTCCCACATGTTCGAGCCGCAGGCGCAGATCACGACCGTCCCCGCCCGACAGCGCCCGCTCGTAGGCATCGAGCACCGCGTCGACCGCGGCGTCGCCGTGCACATGGGTGGACAGCTGCCAGCCCTGCCGGACGAACGCAGCCGCCAGCTGTTCGATCTGCTCGGGCGTGTAGTTCATGCCGCCGTGGTGATCGGGCCCGAGTCCCATTCTCGCGGTGGTCTCGTCGGTCAGGTACGGGAAGGTGGTGTCGATATTGCCCTGCCAGGGCGAACCGTCGGCCCACAGTTTCATCCCGATCTGCGCGAACAACGTTGCGCCACCGGGGAACTCGCCCCCGGTATGCGCGGCGTCGGAGGCCGGTTGCGGGCTGCCGATCTCATAGGCGCGGATACGCAGGGCGCAGTCGGGCTCCGCGGCCAGCTGCCGGAAGACCTCGGCGTAGGCGCTGCTGTAGGCGTGCTCGGTGGTGGTGGCGATGCCCGCCTGCGCGAGTTGGCCATAGGCCCAGCGCATGGTGCCGGGCAGCGCACCCGCGGTGTCCTGCGCCAGCGGCGTCATCAGACGCATGATCGCCGGAGTCTCGGCGACCTCACCGGTGAGCTCGCCGTCGGGGCCGCGCCCGTACTTGCCGCCCACCGGATCGGGTGTGTCCCTGGTGATCCGGGCCAGATTCAGCGCCGCGGAGTTGGCGTAGGCCGCGTGTCCGCTGTTGGCCACGACGACGACCGGATTGCCGGGCGCCAGCCGATCCAGCTGCTGCCGGGTCGGCAGGCTCAGGTCCGTCTGCAGCAGAATATCTATGCCGTACAACACGATCGGCGCATTCGGCGGCGCCGCGCGCACCGCCTCGGTGAGCTTCTGCATGACACCGGCGCCGGTCGGCACGGTGAACGGCCGCACGTCGATCGACGGCGGCGCCAGCGCGGCCGCGATCTGTGAGGGGTGGCTGTGCGCCTCCACGAACGCGGGCAGCAGCGTGCGCCCGCCCAGGTCGATGACGCGGGTGCCCGGGCCCCGCAGGCCCAGCACGTCGTCCTTCGCACCCACCCCGGCGATGCGCCCGCCGGTCACGGCGACGGCCTCCGCCTCGGGAGCGCCGGGGGCCACGGTCACGATCGGCCCGCCGGTGATGATGAAATCCGCTGTTCCGTCCCGAGACTCGCCGGTGGCACAGGCCGCCGTGAGGGCCGCGGCTCCGGCCATGAAGCCTCGTCGTCCCATAGCCATCGCCTCCACCTCTCATCCGAGCCAGGCGTCCATCGCCACGAATGCGCAGATCAGCACGAACAATATCGCCATCAGCGGCGCCACGAACCGCACGTACCGGTCGTAGCGCACCTTCGCCAGCGCGATACCGCCGGTCACCACCGCCGTGGTCGGGGTGACCAGATTCGCCCACCCGGAGGCCGCCGCCCAGGCCGTCACCACCAGGGAGCGCGGTACCTGCGCGAAATCGGCCAGCGGCGCCATGATCGGCATGGCGAGCGTGGCGTGCCCGGAGGTGGACGGGATGAGGAACGCCAGCGGGACGTTCACCAGGAAGATCCCCACCGCGAACACTCCCGACGAGGTTCCCGTCACCACGCCCTCCAGCGCGTGCAGCACCGTCGCGGTGATCTCGGTGTTGTTCATGACCACGGTCACGCCGCGCGCCAGCACGATCACGAAGCCCGCGCCCACGAAATCGCCGAAGCCCCGGCCGATTTCGTCGGCCAGCCGCCCCTCCCCCAGCCCGCCGACCACTCCGACGAGCACCGCGCCGAGCAGGAACAGCGCCGTGAGTTCCGGGAAGGACCAACCCAGCTCCCAGGCAAAGGGTTTCGCGTCCAGCCCGTTGATCACCTCACCCCAGGGGATGATCGCGAAGATCATGAACGCGAACAGCAGCGCCACCAGCGACAGCACGGCGATGTGCCGCCCGTTCATCGGATCCGGTTGGTGGTCTTCGGCTTTCGCGTCGCGATCGCCGGGCAGCCAGCCGGACCAGGACTTCGACGGATCGTCGCGGACCCGCCGCGCGTACCACAGCACGTATCCGACGGTCACCGCCGTGAGCACCACCAGCATGATCAACCGCAGCACGATGCCGTCGCCGATCGGGATCCCCGCGGCCGCCGATGCCGTACCGATGGCGAACGGGTCGACGGTGGCGCACAGCACGCCGACACCGGCACCGCAGATGATCGCGCCGACCGCCGTCATTCGGTCGTAGCCCAGCGCCAGCAGCAAGGGCACCAGCAGGGCGTAGAAACCGAGCGTCTCCTCCGCGAAACCCTCGACGGTACCGGCGATCGCGAATGTCACCATCACGCCCACGATCAGCAGATACGACCGCTCGCGCAGCCGATAGGCCAGCCGTCCGATACCCCGTTCGAGCGCGCCGGTGGCGAAGGCGACGGTGATGAACGCGCCGACCGCCAGCACGAACAGGAACACCGCCGCCGCGCCGTAGAGACTGCCGGACAGATCCGGGCCGACCAGTCCGGTCTTGGCGTCCCGGATGCCGTAGAGACCGTCGACGGGGGCGAGGAACAACCCCTTCAATCGCTCGCCGAATCCCGGGGTGTCCGCGATGCGATGGTAGGTCCCGGCGATCGGACGGCCCTGGTCGTCGGTGTCGTAGCGGCCGGGTGGGACGACGAAGGCCGCCAGCCACACCAGCAGCGTGACGGCGGCGAGAATGGTGTAGGTGGACGGGAACGACCACCCGCGACGGTGCCCGGCCTCCGCTGCCGCAGTGTCCATGGCGACATGCAACCACTGCCGCAGGCGAACCTCGCGAACCCGCGGCGGTGTTTCGGGCTACCGCCTAGCGCTTGCGGCCGACGCCGCCCACGATGCAGTTGCGCACGGGCGACAGCGGTTCCAGGTGCGGGCCGTCGGGCCACCAGTCATCGCACAGCACCAGGCCCGGCTCGACCATCTCGAGATCGCCGAACAGGGCCTGGATCTCCTTGCGGGTGCGGAACCGCCCGCTGCCCATGGGGCTGTGCACGAACTTCTCCTCCATCTTCTGCGCGAGTTCGGTGAACTCGGGTGTCTCGGGATCGCAGAAGTGCGCGATGGCGACGTAGGACCCGGACGGCAACGCGTCGATATACGCCTGCATCAGCGCGGGGCCGTCCTCACCCAAATAATGATGAATGGTGCCGATGTGGAAAAGCGCCAATGGCCGACCGAAATCCAGTTCGCTGCGCACCACCTTGTTCCCGAGCACCTGCAGCGGCTGGAAGATGTCGGCGGTGACGATGCTGGTATCGGGATTCTCCTCCAGCAACGCGCGCGCATGCGCCAGCACCATCGGATCGTTGTCGACATACACCACGCGCGATTCGGGCCGGATGCGCTGCACCACCTGATGGGTGTTCTCCGCGGTCGGCAGGCCCGAGCCCAGATCCAGGTACTGATCGACCCCCGTCTCCTTGGCCAGGAAACGGCATACGCGAATGAGGAAATCCCGGTTGGCCCAAGCCAGATCGTTCACCTGCGGCGCCACGGTGCGCACCTGCGCGAGAACTTCGCGGTCGACCTCGAAGTTGTCCTTACCGTTGAGCGCCGCGTCATAGACGCGCGCGATACTGGCGCGGGTGGTGTCCACCCCGACCGGCACCGCGCTCGGATAGTCGGCGGAAGACTGGGACATCGCAAACTCCCTGGCATAGTCCGGTTCGGTTACCGACATCGAGTTTCGCGCATTCGCACGTATTTCGGATCGGTACCGCACATTTCGAGTTACGAGCGGCCCGCGACGCAGGCGATGATCATGCTACGACAGGTACCGTGGCCGCCATGGCGGAGAACTTCGTGCAGCGGGCGGAACGGATCGTGGACGCGATACTGCGGGTCGATCCGGGCGCCGCGGCGGCGGTCGGCGACCATCGCGCCGACGATCGGCTCCCGGACTGGTCCGAAGCCGCGGTGCGCGAGCAGACGGCGATGCTGCGCGAGGCCTCCCACGCGCTGGCCGAGGTGGACGAGATCGACCTGCCCGCGGAGGACCGGGTCGACCACGCGCTGCTGCTACAGGAGGTCGACAGCCGCCTGTTCGCCCTCGGTGAGCTGCGCGAGCACGAGTGGAATCCGTTGCTGCACAACCCCGGACCGCTGCTGTACGGATTGCTGGCGCGGCCGTTCGCGCCCCCGGCCGAGCGGCTGGAGTCGCTCGGCGCCCGGCTCGCGGCGCTGCCCGATGCGCTCGCCACCGCACGCGGCGTGCTCGGCGACTGCCCGCGCGTCCATGTCGAGACGGCCATCGGCCAGTTCGACGGCGTGGCCGCGCTGATCCGCGACCAGGTCCCGGCGCTGACCACCCAGGTACCCGGCACCGAGGTCGACCGGCTCGCCGACGCGGCGGTGGCGGCGCTGACCGAATTCACCGGCTGGCTCCGCGCGCGGCTCGACGAGTCCGCCCGCGATCCACGGCTGGGCCGCCGGGTGTGGGAGGCGAAGCTGTGGCACACCCTCGACACCGATCTGGGCGCGGCCGACGTCCTGGACCGCGCACACCGCCATCTGGACCGGCTGCACGATGAGATCCGCTCCGCCGCAGGCGAATTGCTCGGCGTGACCGATCCGGGCGACGAGACCGTCCGCACCGCGCTCGACAAGCTGTCGGCCGAGCACCCGGACAACGACACCATTGTCGGCGTCGCCGAGACCGCGCTGACCGAGGCCCGATCCTTCGTCGCCGCCCACGACCTGGCGACGCTGGTCGACGACATCCTGGTCGTCCAGGAGATGCCGGAGTTCGCCCGGGGCGTGGCGGGAGCCTACTGCGATCCCGTCGGACCGCTCGAAACCGCCGATCTGCCAACGTTCTTCGCGATCGCGCCGACCCCGGCGGACTGGCCGCCCGAGCGGGTGGCGTCGTACTACCGCGAATACAACGACCACATGCTGCGCAACCTCACCGTGCACGAGGCGATGCCGGGCCACTACCTGCAGCTCGCCCACGCGCGCCGGTTCCGCGGCTCGACGGCCACCCGCGCGCTGTGCGCCAGCGGGACGTTCGTCGAGGGGTGGGCGGTCTACGCCGAGGAGCTGATGTCCGAGCACGGCTTCGGCGGCCTGCCGGTGCGCCTGCAGCGGCTGAAGATGCAGCTGCGCGCGACCATCAACGCGATCCTGGACCAGGGCGTGCACTGCGACGAGATGACCGAGGGCGAGGCGATGGACCTGATGCTGCGCCGCGGTTTCCAGGAGGAGGGCGAGGCGGCCGGAAAATGGCGGCGCGCGCTGCTGAGTTCCACGCAGCTGTCGACCTACTTCGTCGGCTACGCCGAGATGTCCGCCATCGCCGCCGCCCGCCCCGCGGCGGTCTCGATGCGCGGCTGGCACGACGCCATGCTGGCCCACGGCTCACCGGCGCCTCGGCACCTGCGGACGCTGCTCGGCATGGACGACTTGTGATTCGAGTCACAGACACGCCGGGCCGCCTCCCGCCGTCCATCGATAACTAATGGTTTGCTCTGTTCCACATCGGCGTCCGGGAATCCACCGGCCGACGCGAAGGGAGCGAGCCCGCCATGCCGCAATCGCGTACCGCGCGCTGGATCGCCACGGTCGGCGTCACCGTCCTGCTGGCGGGGGCGCTGACGATGGGCGCCGCGATCGCCTCCGCGGAGGAGGCCGCGCTCGGGCCGTGCGAGGCCGGTGACCGCGCTCCCGCCGCAGCGGCCCCCGCCATCGAGAACAACGGCCGATCGGCGCGGGCCGGGACGCCTCGCGCCACCGGAACCGACTTCGCCTGCGCCGCACGGAGCGTGGCGGCCTCGTCGATGCTCCCCGAACTGGTGGGGCTGGGCCTCGGCGCGGTACCCGCCGCGTTCCGGCTGGCCCCGAAGACGATCGCGCTGTTCATCGTCCCGCCCCATCAGTTCCCGGCCTTCGACAACATCATCACCCGGGAGAGCGGCTGGAACACCTTCGCCATCAACAAGGAGTCCGGCGCCTACGGCCTGGGCCAGGCGCTGCCGGCGTACAAGATGGGCACCCACGGCATCGACTGGTGCTGCAATCCGATCACCCAGATCCGCTGGACCTACGACTACATGAACCAGCGCTACGGCGGGCCGGACGGCGCCTGGGCCTTCTGGCAGTCCCACGGCTGGTACTGAATTCGGGCAAATCGCCCGCGCGTTACTCCCACGGCTGACACCGGCAACTACGCAGGAACCGGGTAGGCTTGCCGCGGACGTCCGCAGCCTGCACTGATTGCCGTTTCTTCCACATGGCTGCAACAATCGAGTCAGGGTTGCGGGCACTCTGACTGCCGCTACTCGTGGAGTTCAACCCCCCGCGGGTGTCGGGCTAATGCGAAAGGCATCGGCATGTTCGTGCGTGTGTTCGCCCTGTCGTTCATCGTCACGGTGGTCTCGCTGGTGGTCGCGCTGATCTACGGCGGGCCGGAGGCACTGATCCTGGCGGCGATCCTCGGCGTGCTCGAGGTTTCCCTGTCGTTCGACAATGCGGTGGTCAATGCCAGCGTGCTCCAGCGGCTGAGCCAGTTCTGGCAGCGCATCTTCCTCACCATCGGCGTGCTGATCGCCGTGTTCGGGATGCGGCTGGTGTTCCCGCTCGTCATCGTCGCGATCGGGGCGCATCTGGATCCGGTGAAGGCGTTCGAGCTGGCGCTGAACCCGCCCGCCGACGGCGCGGCCTACTTCCCCGACGGCCGCCCCAGCTACGAGACGCTGCTCAACGAGGCCAACCCGAAGATCGCGGCGTTCGGCGGCATGTTCCTGCTGATGCTGTTCCTGAACTTCGTCTGCACCGCCCGCGAGATCACCTGGCTGTCCTGGCTGGAGCGGCCGCTCGGGCGGATCGGGCGGTTCACCGCCTTCCCCACCGTCGTCTCCATGGTGGTGCTGGTCCTGATCGCGGGCATCGTCGCCCCCGACAACAAGGCCGACGTGGTGATGGTCGCGGGCGTACTCGGCATGGTCACCTACATCCTCGTCAACGGGCTCAGCGAGGCCCTCGACGGCGAGCACGCCGCCGACCTCGAGCGTCCCGGGCCGGGGCGGGTCGTGGTCGCCACCGGGCGCGCGGCGTTCTTCGGCTTCCTCTATCTCGAGGTCCTCGACGCCTCCTTCTCCTTCGACGGCGTCATCGGCGCCTTCGCCATCACCGCCGACCCGATCATCATCGCGCTCGGGCTCGGCCTCATCGGGTCCATGTTCGTCCGCTCGATCACCGTGTACCTGGTCCGGCAGGGCACCCTGTCGGAATACGTCTATCTCGAGCACGGCGCGCACTGGGCCATCGGCGCGCTCGCGGTCGTGCTGCTGTACTCGACGGGGCACCACCTCAACGAGATGGTCACCGGCACCATCGGCGTCACCATCATCGTGGCCGCGTTCATCAGCAGCGTCGTGTACAACCGGCGCCACCGCACCCCGGACGACGATGCGCCCGAGCACGACCTGGCGGCCGCTAGCGCGTCCGCTCGATGACCCCACGCAGATAGGCGGCCTGCCCGGCGTGCTGTAGGTCGTCGGAGATCACACTGACCAGCCGCACGCCGAGGGTGACCGGCGGATTCCACGCGGTGTCGACCACGCGATCCAGGTCGGCATCGGTGAGTTCGCGCACGTAGCGCAGCGTCTGCTCGTGGACGGCGTCGTAGTAACCGGTCAGCAACTCGGCCGGGGCCTGGATGCGCGCGACGTCGGACGGGCTGTCGCCATAGCCGGTGGCGCGCTTGCCGACCGGTAGCGCGAACCGCTCGTACCAGCCCTGCGCGGTCCATACCTGCTCGGTACCGGCCACGTCGGCGACGTGGTCGTCCTGCACGCGGGTCAGGTGCCAGACCAGCCAGGCGATGGAGTTCGCCGCGGGATCGAGACGATGGGCCAGCGCCTGCTCGTCCAGGCCGTCGACCGCCTCGTGCACCACCTCCCGGATCCGCTCGTATGCGTCTATCAGCACATCGGCACTCGTTGCCATCTACTTCTCCTTCCCCTCGCACCTTTCGCCCGACCGTACTCGGGGGCACCGACAACCTGCCCGGATGCCGCGATGTCACAGCCGCGGGCGCTGTATCCGGTGCCCGTGGTGGCCGCACTGGTCTTGCAGCTGGCCGCGTAACCGGGCGTGGGTATTGTCGGATCATGAGGTCCAGGCCGCTGACATTGATCCAGGACGAGCTCGTCGAGTACGACAAGGCGATGGAGCGCATGGCCGAGCTGGTCGAGCAGCGGCACCGCGAGGAACGCCCGGACACGCTGTGGCTGCTCAGCCATCCGCAGGTGTACACCATCGGCCGCCGCACGCCGCGCGAGCATCTGCCCGATCCCGCGCACCACATTCCGGTCGTCGAGACCACGCGGGGCGGCCAGCTCACATATCACGGCCCCGGTCAGCTCGTCGGCTATCTGATCGTGCGCCTGCAGCCGGGCGAGGGCGTCGTCGACTACATCCGTGAGGTCGAGCATCGTCTGGTCGCGGCCCTCGCCACGCTCGGGATCGCCGCCGAACGCCGCGACACCCCGCCCGGCTCCGAATTGCTCACCGGCGTATGGACTTCCGCCACCGCCCGCAAGATCGTCTCCATCGGCATGCGCCAGAGCCGCGGCATCACCAGCCACGGCTTCGCCCTCAACGTGGACGGCGACCTCGAGCCCTGGCACTGGGCCGTGGCCTGCGGCCTGCCCGAGGTGGACATGACCTCGGTCCAGCGCGAAACCGGCTCGGCCGCAATGGAATCCGTGCGGCCGGTAGTGGCGTCGGCCTTCGAAGCCACCTGAGGCCGGGCGCGTGTGGAGGCTCAGAGGTGGTCCGTCGGCTCCTCGTAGCCCAGGCGCACGTCGTGGGTCAGTTCGCCGCCGTCCACGACCACGCGGCTGGTCGACGGCGGGTAGCCGCGGGCCACGACCGTGTATTCGCCCTCGGGCAGGTCGGTGACCACGTACTGGCCGTGGGCGTCGGTGCGGGCGGAGGCGACCGGGTTTCCGCGCTCGTCGAGGACCAGGACCTGCGCGTCGGGGACCGCGTGACCGTCGGCCCACGCCAGACCGGCCAGCACGCCCGTCGATCCGAGTTCGATGTCGTGGCGCAGCAGGCCGCTGTCGGGAACGGTCAAAGTCGTTGCGGCGGGGCGCATGTGGTCGGACACCGCGACGAGCGTGTAGGTGCCCGGCACCACCCCGTGGCAGGCGTAGCGGCCCTCGGCGTCGGTGACCGCCGATCCGACGACCTCGCCGTGCGCATCGGTCAGCGTCACCGTGACACCGGCCAGCGGCTCGCCGCGTCCGCCCACCCGCACCACGCCGGACACCTCGCCGGTCCCGAGCAGCGTGATGTCCAGCGCCTGCGGCCATTCCCCGACGGTAACGTTCACCGCCGCGGGCTGATACCCGGTGGCCGACACGATCAGCACATAGGACCCCGGGTCGGGCGCCTCGATGCGGTAGCCGCCGTCGGGACCGCCGGTGGCCCGCGAAACCTGGTGCCCGCGTTGGTCGATCAGCGTCAGGGCGGCGTCGGCAACGGGATGCCCGTCCTCGCGCTGTATACGCCCGTCCAGCGAATGCGATTCGCCCGCACCGTATTCCGCCGACAGCAGCACCGCCGTCCCGGCCGCGGCCGAATGTGCCGCGCCGCCCACGGTTTCGAGCACCCTGGCGGGCTGCTCGGCCCGGGCGTGGCTCCCCACACCGGCGAGCACAGGCTCCGGCTCGGGCAGCGCCTGCGCGGAACCCTCCCACAGCAGCGCCTCGTCCCAGGAGTCGTCCCCGCTCGGCTCGGCCACCACCTCCGAGGAGTCCTGCAGCGGAATCTCTTTCATGAACATCAGCACCGCGCAGGCCAGCAGCGACACCGCCGCGCCGACGTAGAACACCCCGCTCAGCGAATCGGTGAAGCCGATCAGGATCGGATCCTTCACCTCCGGCGGCAGCGCGGCGATACCCGCTGTGTTGCTCTGCAATTCGGTCATCGCACCGGCGTCGAACCCGGGCGGTAGGTGCCCGCCGAACGCATCCAGAATCCTGTTCGGCAGCAGGTTGAACAGGATCGTCAGGAATACCGTGACCCCCAGCGTGCCACCCATCTGCCGGAAGAACGTCGCCGAAGCCGTGGACACCCCCATATCCGACCGCGGCCCGGCCGCCTGCGCGGCGATGATCAGCGTCTGCATACATCCGCCGAGGCCGATGCCGATCACCCCGCTGTAGGCCAGCGGCTGCCACAGCGGGCTGTCGAACCGCACCTGCGCGAACAGCGCCGAGCCCGCGGCGATGACGAACGTCCCCACGACCGGCAGGATCTTGTAGCGGCCGGTGGCCTTGGTGACCGCGCCCGCGATCGAGGAGCCGATCATGATGCCCAGCACCAGCGGCAGCATCAGCAGCCCGGACTTGGTCGGCGAATATTCGCGCACCACTTGCAGATACAGCGGCACCATCGAGATCGCCCCGAACATCGCGATGCCCACGATGAACCCGCCGATGATCGTGATCGAGAACGTCGAACTCCGGAACAGCCGCAGCGGGATCAGCGCGGCGTCCTTCATCAGGAACTCGATGACGACGAACAGCACCAGCCCGATCGCGCCGAGGCCGTAGCACAGCAGCGCGCGATCGGATTGCCAGCCCCAGCCGCGGCCCTGTTCGGCGACGATCAGCAGCGGCACCACGCAGACCGCCAGCGCGATCGTGCCCAGCCAGTCGATGCGGTGGCGCTGCCGCTCGTGCGGCACGTTGAGCACCTTCGCGACCACCAGCAGCGCGACCACGCCGATCGGCACGTTCACCAGGAACACCCAGCGCCAGCCCTCCAGGCCCCACAGGTGGTCGTAATCGGAGAAGAATCCGCCGAGCACCGGCCCGAGCACCGTCGAGGTGCCGAACACCATCATGAAATAGCCCTGGTAGCGCACCTGCTGCCGCGGCGGCACGATATCGCCGATGATGGTGAACGCCAACGACATCAGGCCACCGGCGCCCAGCCCCTGGAAGGCGCGAAACCCGGCCAGCTGATACATCGACGTGGCGAATGTGCACGCGGCCGACCCGATCACGAACAGCCCGATCGCGAGGAGGTAGAACGGCTTGCGGCCGTAGATATCGGCCAGCTTGCCGTACAGCGGGGTGCTGATCGTGGCGGTGATGAGGTAAGCCGTCGTGGCCCATGCCTGCTGATCGAAGCCGTGCAGGCTGTTGGCGATCCGCACGATCGCCACGGTCACGATGTTCTGGTCCAGCGCGGCGAGGAAGATGCCCAGCAGCATGCCGGACAGGATCGTGAGAATCTGCCGGTGCGACAGTGACGCGCCCGTGGTCGAAGTCGTCATGTTCAAGCCCTAATTCGGTTCGCCGTGAGCAATGAGTGTTCGAAACTGCTGTCGAGCCGGTGGAGCAGAACTATCGAGATGGGGCCGGAGGCAGATCCGGCGCACGGCAACGGGATCCCCTTCTCCCACACCAGCAGACGTGCTTAGCACGCACAACTAGTTGCCGGGGCCAACTATACAACTGCTTCCATCGAGTATTGCAAGCCGTTTACCTTCAGAACAGCGTCATCGGCTCGGTCGGCGCCGGTTGCGGGAGCGGCTCGACCTCCGGCAGCCGCGCCCGCACCTGGTCGTGGAACCGACGAGCCAGTACCAGTGATTCGGCGTTGTCGGGCGTATGGATGAAAACGGTCGGCGAACGACCCTCGCGCAACCATTCGGCGACGATGTCGAGCCACGGTTGCCAGCCCGCGACCGTCGCGGCGCTGTCGTCGCGGCCGTGATACCGCACGATCGGATACTCGGTGAGGGCGCGGGTCCGGCGCGGCAGGCGCGGCTTCTTCGTCCAGGCCTCGCGCTCACCCGGACTGGTCGGTCGAGCAGCGAACAGGGTGCCGGTGTCGAACGGGATCCACTCGGCGCCCGGGCGGGCGAGCACAAGTTCCAGGTTCGCCGCGGCCCGGTCGTCGTCGAAGAACGCCGGGTGGCGCACCTCGACGGCGTAGCGGTATCCCTCCGGCAGCTGGCGCAGCAATCCGGCCAGCGCGCCGAGGTCGCCCGGCCCGAACGAGGGCGGCAGCTGCACCCACAGCGCATGGGCGCGCGGGCCGAGAGGTTCGATGGCGGACAGGAATTCGCGCAGCTCGCGCTCGGCGCCCGCCAACCGGCGTTCGTGGGTAATGGTTTTCGGCAGCTTCACCACGAATCGGAAGCTCGGGTCGGTCTGCGCGGCCCAGGACCGCACCGTGTGCGGCGCGGGCGTGGCGTAGAAGGTGGTGTTGCCCTCCACCGCATTGCACCAGCCCGCATAGGACCGCAGCCGTTCGCGCGGATTCGGCTGCCGATCCGCCCAGGCCGCGTGCGTCCACTGCGCACATCCCACGTGAAGCCGCATGCCCGACATTCTGCCGCAGCCGGATTCAGCCCTTCTGGAAGAACAGCACCTGATCGCCGTAGTCGACCAGCGGCCGCGTCTGCCCCGCCTGCCGGATCCCGCTCGACGGCAGGTGGGTGAGCTTGGCGAACATCGGCGTATTGCCGAAGGCCGAGCGCACCTGGGTCTCGGAGGCGTAGTCGGCGCCGTAGTCGGCGAGCGCCGCGAAATCCAGTGGCGCCAAGGGAGTCTCGAGCGGTGGCTGCCCGACCGGGCGGCCCAGCGCGGCGTACTGGGTCGCGGCGCCGTCGACGTACCAGCACAACTCGTAGGACATGTTCTCGGTGGTGTTGACCGCGACCACCGGCCAGCGCCGCGAAAGGCTGAGCGCGAGGGGGTGTTTGCCGACCGGGGTCAGCTCCCAGTGCCGCGACATCACCGAAATCCAGCTGCCGCCGGAGCGTTCGATCAGCACCACGTCGTCACCGAGGCGGGCGGACCGGTTCAGCTCGGGATCGGGCATGTACCAGTGGGTTTCGTGTACGCCCTGGAAGGCCGTGCTGTCCACCGGCCGGGCACCGTCGGCCTCGTAGGCCGCGATCACCGCCGCGCGCACCTGGGCCAGCGCGTCGGGGGCGGCGCAGCGCACGCTCAGCGCGCCGAACGCACTGCCGATCTCCACCGGCTTGGACGGCGGGTCCGCCAGCGCGCCGGCGGCCAGCGGCTTCAGCCCGACCAGGCCCAGCTTCCAGTTGATCTCCTCGATCGTGGTCAGGTCGCCGGAGGTCTGATAGAGGATCTGCTGCTGGGTCAGATAGCCCGCGCGCTCGAGCGTCTGGCACTCCAGCTTCGTCAGCGCGGCCCGGGTCTTGCTGGTGAAGTCGACGTCGTCGATGCGGGTCTCGCGCAGCCGCGTGGTCATCGCCTGCGTGGTCCAGGCCGAGTAGCGCTCGCGATACATGGCCAGCGCCTGCTTGCGCGGGCGGCCGATCATCAGCGTGCGCAGCAACATGTTCAGGCTGGCGAGATAGCGCCCGGCCTGGTCGGGTTCGGTCGCGAACAGCCCGGCGCGGATGCGCACCGCCTCCGAACTGGCGGCGACGGCCGAATCGGGGTCGAGCCTGCACAGCCACACCCCGCACTTGGACAGCCCGTCGGCGCAGACCCCCGCGGCCATCGGATAGCGCTGCGCCACCTGGTGATACGCGTCGCATGCCTGCCGGATGGTGGAGGTGGCGAGTTCGCGGTGCCCGATGGTGCGCGCGGCCTGTTCGAACAGCCGCAGCGCCTCCTGCACCTGCCCGGCGAACTGGGCGCTGACATGCCCCTGGGTCAGCCAGCGCAGCCGGATCAGCACGGCCTCCTGTGCGGGCTCCAGCGCCGCGGGTGCGCGGTCACGCCCCCCACCCTGTTCCTTGGTGGCCAGAAAGGCCCTGGACAGCTCGCACAGCGAGGCCGCCAGCCGCAGTTCGGCCTCTGCCGAGCGCTCCGCAGTGGCAGTCCGTCTGTCGTCGGCCACCTGCTGCTCGATGGTGGTCAACTCCATCGCATTCCCAACTCCCGCGTCACCTTCCACACACGGTCGTGGATCGGCCGCATCGTGCCGTGCCGAGTCTGCCACATATCGCGGTCCGATATGCGCCGACCGTGCGGACAGCGCAGGACACCCGGGGCGCCGCTCGGCCCGGCGGGTCGCGCGCCCCGGGAATCGAGGGCGCGCCGTGCGGTTTCGCCGGTCGCGATATGGGCGATATAGACAGTGCACCCGGAACGGCGCCGATGCGACCGGCGCGCCACATCGTCTCGCGCGATGTACTGTGTCGGCGTCGAATCGTATGGCGCGGAACGGCATCTGGCCCGGACCGCCGGTGCGGGAACGTCTGCCATGACGAAAGATTGTGTGGGGGATCATGTCACTGGTTTCGAGAATCGTCACGAGCCGGTACGGCGACGGGCGACCGGATGCGACGGGGGAACAACAGCACTGGGCCCGCGCCGTGCAGCCCTTCGCCCGCACACCCGGGGCGACGTCGGCGCAGCGCGGCGACTCCTATCGGGAGCGCCTGCTCAAGTACTTCCCGATGGAGACCAGCGGTCCCTATCTGGCGGCGTCCGCGGCGATCACCGGCATGACCCCGCCGCACAGCGTGGCCCGCACGGTGTGGCTGCTGGTGATCTTCGCGGCCTTCGGCGTGGGCACGATTCCCCTACTGCTGAAGCAGTATCCGGCCGCGCTGTATCGCAATCGCTGGCTCCCCATCGGGTTCGGGCTCGGGGCCTATGTCATCTGGGTCTACTCGCTGGGCGCGCTGCCCGAGGAGCTGAATCTCTACAGCCCGATCGCCGCCGTCGTGTTGCCGATCCTGTACGGGTTCGGTGCGAATTTCAGTCCATCACCACCTCGGTGATCGCAGGTGGCCGTGGCCCCTGCCCTTCGATCGGGCGAGAATCCGTGTTAACTTAATTGGGTATTCGAGTTACCGATCCGATCGGAGTGGCTATGACCTCGGCAGTCGTCGTCGACGTGGTCCGGACCCCGTCCGGCAAGGGCAAGGCCGGTGGTGGCCTGTCGCAGGTGCATCCGGCGACGCTGCTGGCCGGGGTGCTGGGCGAGCTGGTATCGCGCAACGAACTGGACCCGGCGCTGGTCGACGACGTGGTCACCGGCTGCGTCACCCAGAGCGGGGAGCAGGCGTTCAACATCGGCCGCACCGCCGTGCTGGCCGCGGGGTTCCCGGAGTCGGTACCCGCGACCACCGTCGATCGGCAGTGCGGATCCAGCCAGCAGGCAGCGCATTTCGCCGCCCAGGGCGTGATCGCCGGTGCCTATGACATCGCGATCGCCTGCGGTGTGGAGTCGATGAGCCGGGTCCCGATGTTCTCCAATGCCCAAGGCGCGGACGCCAATCGAGGCCCGATCGCGCACCGGTATCCGGACGGCCTTGTGCAGCAAGGCATTGCGGCGGAGATCATCTCGGCCCGCTGGAAGCTGGATCGGAACACGTTGGACGAGTTCGCCGCTCGCTCGCATGGGCAGGCCGCCGCGACCGCCGCCGCCGGGGGATTCGCGAATGAGCTTGTCGCAGCGGGGGAACTGACCGCCGACGAGACCATCCGCGCCGCCACTACGGTCGACAAGCTCGCCGGGCTGCGGCCCGCCTTCGCGGACGACGAGTACAAGGCCCGCTTTCCGGAGATCGAATGGTCCATCACGCCGGGCAATTCGTCGCCGCTGACCGACGGCGCCTCCGCGGCGCTGATCATGAGCGAGGAGAAGGCGAACCGGCTCGGGCTGCGGCCGCGGGCCCGGTTCCATTCGTTCGCGGTGACCGGTGACGATCCGCTGCTGATGCTCACCGCCGTGGTCCCCGCGACGCGAAAGGTGTTGGCGCGCGGCGGCTTGTCGATCGACGATCTCGACGCCTACGAGGTGAACGAGGCCTTCGCGCCGGTGCCGCTGGTGTGGGCGCACGAGCTCGGCGCCGACCCGGCCAAGCTGAACCCGCGCGGCGGCGCCATCGCCCTGGGCCATCCGCTGGGGGCCTCCGGCACTCGTATTCTCGCCACCCTGGTCAATCATCTGGAGCAGTCCGGCGGACGCTACGGCCTGATGACCATGTGCGAGGCGGGCGGGCTCGCCAACGCCACCGTCCTCGAAAGGCTCTGAGCCGCAACCGCCGGACCTTGCTCCGCGCCCTCCGAACGGAACCACATGACAGACACGAAACGCAGCGCCCTGATCACCGGGGGCTCGCGCGGGATAGGCGCCGAGATCGCCCGCAGACTCGCGGGTGAGGGCTTCGCGGTGACCATCGCCGCCCGCACCGCCGACACCCTGGAGCAGACCGCGCAGCGACTGCGGGCCGAGACCGGCGCGGACGTGCATCCGGTGGCGGCGAACATGACCGACCCGGAACAGGTCACCGCGCTGGTCGACGCGCATGCCGATCGGTGCGGCGGGATGGACCTGCTGGTGCTCAGCGCCGGAACCGGCACCGCGAGCCCGGTCGCCGAGATGACGCCCAAGGCCCGCGAGCGCATGCTCGATGTCAACTTCCGGGCTCCGCTCACCCTCATCCAGGCGGCGCTGCCGCTGCTGCGCGCCAGCGCCGCCGCCGATCCCCAGCGCGGCGCGAAAATCGTTGCGATCTCCTCGATTACGGGTGTCGTGGGCGAGCCGGGTCTGGCCGCCTACGGCGCCACCAAGGCGGCGTTGATCTCGCTGTGCGAGACCGTCTCGCTCGAGGAATCGGCCCACGGCGTCAGCGCCACCGCCCTGTCCCCCGGCTACGTCGACACCGATATGAGCGCCTGGAAACACGGCGAACTGGACCCGTCGGCCATGCTCCCCACCGCCGACATCGCCGAACTGGTCCTCGCCATTTCGCGCCTGTCGGCCCGCGCGGTAGTCCCCAACATCGTGATCTCCCGCGCAGGCACCCAACTCTGGCGCGCCTGAGCGCTACTCCGCGCTCCCCGGCGGCTTGGCCTGGGCGAACCAGTCGGCCGCCTCCTGCTCGCTCAGCACGCTCTCTACGGTGAGTTCTGCGGGCATGTGCGGGAAGAACCGCCCGGCCGGGAAGTGGTGGGGGAACGGGCGCGGGTCGAGGACGAGGACGCGGTGGCCGTCCGTCACGGGGATGTCGGACGGTGTGCCCTCGTACCAGACGCGGCTGCCGTCCAGGGCGTGGAACAGGAACGATCCCTCGGACGGCACCATCCCCTCCGCGTCCACGCAGGCGGCCACCGCCTCGGCCGACGGCGCGTCGCCGGGAAGGTGACCGGCGCCGATGAGCGCGTCAGCGAGCAGCGTGTCCAGCTGGAAGTTGTCGCCGATGCCGGTCACGCGGATCCGGTAGCCGGTGGCCGACTCGCGGTGCAGGACGACCAGCGGTTCGTCGTCCAGGACCACCAGCAGGTAGGCGAGGCATTTGTCCCACCGGTCGGCGACATCACGCAGGACGTCGAGTTGCTCGATCAGGTAGTCGCGCTGCTCCTGGTTGAGCGCTCCGCGCACCTGCGGATGCTGCAGCACGGCTACGCCCGCCCGGATCCAGTTGTCGAGCTCCCACCACGACAGCGTGATCTCCGGTCCGAAGACCTCGAACAGTTCCTGGATCACGTCGCCGTCGGGATCGGGTAGCTCGTCGCCCAGTGCCTCGGCCAGGGCCTCGCGCGCACGCACGCTACCCACAACGCCCGACGAGCGTCCAACGGTCCACCCATCGCGGGGAAGCTCCCGACCGGCTTACCGAGTCCGCAAGAGGCGCCTTCGGCCAACCGAAGGCGCCCTCGCGCCAGTCCCCTATTCCTCGATGGCGTCCGGGAATGCCTGCTGGCGGCGACCGCCGCGCAGCGTCCCCTCCAGATACGCCGCCTTGCAGGCCCGGCGAGCGATCTTCCCGCTGGAGGTGCGCGGAATCGATCCGGCGGGCACCAGCAGCAGATCGCGCACTGTCACGCCGTGCCGCTTCGCGATGGCCGCGCGCACGGTTTCGGCGATCGGCTCGGGCTCGATCTTCGCCGCGCCGCTGCCCCGTTCGGCCACGATCACCAAATGCTCGGAGCCGGAAGCACCTTCGAGCCCCGATTCCGTTACCTCGTTGGCGCCCACCGAGAATGCCGCGACGAATCCGGGACGCAACGCCGTCGACGACTCCTGCGCCGACATCTCCAGATCCTGCGGATAGTGGTTGCGGCCGTCGACGATCACCAGGTCCTTCACCCGCCCGGTGATGTACAGCTCGTTGTCGTAGTAGACCCCGAAATCACCGGTGCGCATCCACTTCGCCTCCGGCGCAGTGCCTTCCGCGTGGCTGTCGGACTGGCGGGCGGTGAGCCGGTTGTGGAAGGTGGCGTCGGTCTCCTCCGGCCGCCCCCAGTACCCGATGCCCATATTCTCCCCGTGCAGCCAGATCTCGCCGACCTCGCCGTCGGGGCGCTCCGCGCCGGTCTCCGGATCCACGATCACCGCCCACTGCGAGCGCGCCACGTAGCCGCACGACACCTGGGCCACGGCGCCCTCCGCGTTCTCGTCCACCTCGACCATGCGCCCGGCATTCAGCTCGCCGCGGTCGACGTAGACCACCTTCGCCTCGTCGTCGCGCCGGGTGGCGGACACGAACAGCGTCGCCTCGGCCATCCCGTAGCACGGTTTGATCGCCGTCTTGGGCAATCCGTAGGGCGTGAACGCGTCGTTGAACTTCTGCATCGAGGTCACCGACACCGGCTCGCTGCCGTTGATCAGCCCGATCACATTGGACAGGTCGAGGGTCTCCCCCGCCTTCGGACGGCCGCGCACCGCCGCGTGCTCGAACGCGAAATTCGGTGCGGCGGCGTAGGTTCCGGCACCGTCGGAGTGCGCGGCCAGTTCCTTGATCCACCGGTACGGCCGACGGACGAACGCGCTCGGCGACATGATGGTGATGAACTTGCCGCCGATGGCGGGCAGGATCACGCACAGCAGCCCCATGTCGTGGAACAGCGGCAGCCAGGTCACCCCGCGGGTGTCCCACTCGATGCCGAGCGCGTCGATCATCTGCAGCAGGTTGGTGCCGACGGCGCGGTGGGTGATCTCCACACCCGCCGGCGTGCGGGTGGATCCGGAGGTGTACTGCAGATACGCGACGCTGTCGATATTGATGTCGGGCTCTTTCCAGCCCGCGCCGACACTGTCGGGGATCGCGTCGACGGCGATGACCCGGGGCCGCTGCGCCGCCGGGAGCGCGCGGAAGAACTCCCGCACACCGGCGGCCGCCGAACTCGCCGTGAGGATCGCCGTGGGCTGACAGTCCCCGAGCACCGCGTGCAGGCGGTCGGTGTGCCCGGGCTCGTCCGGATCGAACAGCGGCACAGCGATATTGCCCGCGTACACGGCGGCGAACATGCCCACCACGTAGTCCAGTCCCTGGGGTGCCAGGATCGCCACCCGGTCGCGCGGCCGCGTCACCTGCTGCAACCGCGCCGCCACCGCACGCAACCGAACACCGAACTGGCGCCAGGTGAGTTCGTGATACTCACCGTCGCGCTCGCGCGAGTAGTCGATATAGCGGTAGGCGAGCTCGTCCCCGTTCGCCGCGCTGTGCTTGTCGACGAAATCGATCAGGGTCGCATCACCCAGGATCTTGATGTTGCCTTGCTCGTCCAGATAGTCATCGAAGGTCTCGCCGATCATTCCCTATCCTTTTCACGCACGAACCAGAGGCCGTGCCATGACACCGAACACACAGAGATCGACACCGAAGCACGAAGATTAGCAGGCGCCTCGGCCACGGTAGCTCAGTATCGTCCGAAAGCCAGCGACACGTTGTGTCCGCCGAAGCCGAAGGAGTTCTTCACCGCGTAGTCGATGCGGCCCGACCGGGCCTGACCGCTGACGACGTCGAGGTCCACCTCCGGATCGAGCTTGTCCAGGTTGAGTGTCGGCGGCACGACGCCGTCGCGGATGGACAGCACCGTGAGCACCGATTCCAGCGCCCCGACCGCGCCGATCGAGTGCCCCAGCGCGGATTTCGGGGCGTAGACCGAGGCGTGATTGCCCACCGCCGCATTGATCGCCTTCGCCTCGGCGGTATCGCCGATCGGGGTGGCGGTGGCGTGCGCATTCACATGTGTCACATCGGTTTTCGACAACCCTCCGGTCTCGATGGCGCGCGCCATGGCCCGCGCCGCGCCCTTGCCCTCCAGGTCCGGGGCCACGAGGTGGAACGCGTCGGAGGTCACGCCCGCGCCCATCAGCCGGGCGTGGATGGTGGCGCCGCGCGCCTTGGCGTGTTCCTCGGTCTCGATCACCATCATCGCGCCCGCCTCGCCGAAGACGAACCCGTCCCGATCGACGTCGAACGGGCGCGAGGCGCGCTTGGGATCGTCGTTGCGGGTGCTCATCGCGCGCATCATGGTGAACGCGGCGATCGGCACCGCCTGGATGGATCCCTCGACGCCGCCTGTCACGACCATGTCGGCATCGCCCATCACGATCATCTTCCAGGCGTTGGCGATCGCCTCCGATCCCGACGAACACGCCGAAACCGGCGTCGAAACACCCGCCTGCGCACCCAGTTCCACGCCGACGACCGCGGCGGCCCCGTTCGGCATGATCATCTGCATGGCCAGCGGCGACACGCGGCGGTAGCCGGCGTTGTTCATCTTCTTCGTGAAGTCGATGAGGATTTCCGCGCCGCCGAGCCCGGTGCCGATCGACACGCCGAGCCGCTCCTTGTCGACCTCCGGGCTCCCGGCATTGCGCCACACCTCACGCCCCAGCACCAGCGCCATCTGCTCGACGTAGGACAGCCGGCGCGCCTCGTCGCGGCCGAGGCTCTCGCCGGGCTTGACCTTCAGATGCCCGCCGATGCGCACCGGCAGTTCGAACTGGTCGATGAAGTCGTCCTCGAGGACGTCGATCCCGCTCTCCCCGTTGAGCAGCCCCTTCCACGTCGAATCGACATCGCCGGCGATCGAGGTGGTGGCGGCGAGGCTGGTGACGACGACGTCGGGATACCTGCGACTGGAACTCGTCATTCTCGGCTCACTTTCGGTGGCACTGCGGTCGTGGGCAACGCGGTGGAGCAACGCTGTGGCGAATACCAGCGGAAATGTCAGCACGGTGCGGAACGGCCTGTACATCAACCGGTTCCGCCCCACCGGCCGAGCCACCGTACATCTCTCAGCAGGAGTTCGTTCCTCTTTAATGCGACGCGCCCTCCTGCCTCGAGTGCCCGGCCGAGGCGGGTCTAGATTATCGAGGCGAACCCGACCGGATCGGCCGCATGACACGCAGCAATCCGGTCGCTACTGAACTGTACCGGTTTCTCTGCGCAGCGTCTCACCCGCCGATCCACGCCGAAGGAAGGGCATCATCGTGGCCAGGAACCTGACCCAGCTCGAACTGCTGCTCGAGCTCGAGCCGGTGGCCGAGCAGAACGTCGATCGACATTTGTCGATGGCCAAGACCTGGCACCCGCACGACTACGTGCCCTGGGACGACGGCCGCAATTTCGCGGCCATGGGCGGGCTGGACTGGGAGCCCGGGCAGTCGCGGCTGAGCGAGGTCGCGCGGGCGGCGATGATCACCAATCTGCTCACCGAGGACAATCTGCCCTCGTACCACCGGGAAATCGCCGAGAACTTCTCGCAGGACGGCGCCTGGGGCACCTGGGTGGGCCGCTGGACCGCGGAGGAGAACCGGCACGGGATCGTCATGCGCGACTATCTCGTGGTGACCCGCAGCGTGGACCCGGTGGCGCTGGAGAACGCCCGGATGGTGCACATGACCAACGGCTACAACGCGATGAAACTGGTCCGCGAGGCGGGCGGCACCGCCGAACACCTGGCCGACACCGGATTCCTGCACTCGGTCGCCTATGTGACGTTCCAGGAGCTGGCCACCCGCGTCTCGCACCGCAATACCGGCCGCGTGTGCAACGATCCCGTCGCCGACCGCATGCTGCAGCGGATCGCGCTCGACGAGAACCTGCACATGATCTTCTACCGCAACATGTGCGGCGCCGCCCTGGATCTGGTGCCGGATCAGGCGCTCGAGG
This sequence comes from Nocardia wallacei, assembly GCF_029869545.1. Taxonomy (GTDB): domain Bacteria; phylum Actinomycetota; class Actinomycetes; order Mycobacteriales; family Mycobacteriaceae; genus Nocardia; species Nocardia wallacei_A. The sequence goes on from NZ_JARWQD010000150.1 coordinate 35,010, forward strand.
CGATCAGCGGGATCGTGCAGCACTTCCAGATGCCCGGCGCCGGCATGCCCGACTGGCGGCGCAACGGCGTGCTGATGGCCAAGCACGGCATCTACGATCTGCGCCAGCATCTGGAGGAAGTGGTGATGCCGGTGTTGCGGAAGTGGAATGTGTTCGAACGCAACGACTTCACCGCCCGCGGCGACCGGATCCGCAACGAGCTCGGGGAGTTCCTGGAGAAGCTGCGGGGCGACTGCGTGCGGTTCGAGGAACAGCGCGACCGGGCGCTGGCGCGGGAGGCGCGGAAGCGGGAGCTGGTGGGAACCGAGGCGTGAGGCCGGGCATCAATCGCGTGCGCCCACAACCGGACTCGACGCCTCCGTTCTCGATCCGCCGAGACCCGCACGAGGTTCGCTGAACCATCGTCCGGTTCGCCCGCGCCGGTGGAATTTCCGCCGCTCGAGGCCCGTTTTTCCTGCTCGGGGGCGCACTTCCGCGGCGATGCGGCGGCGGTGAATTACACGCTCGAGTTAGCTGGCGCGGACGGCTGTCCGGGCCAGTGGGACCGGCGTACCGGCGTAAGCGACTGCCCCTCCGAGCATTTCGAAATGGTCTCGGCACGAAATAGCGCCGTAGAACACATTGCCAGGAAATAGCCGTTCGGTGCACACTTGACACATGACTGCTTTACCCCGCGCTACTCATGCCACGGCCGGTGATTCCGTGGCTCTGATCGGCGCACCCAAGGACACTGTGCACTTCGAGTTCCGCGTCGCCGACCCCCAGCGCCAGCTGAAGGTCCGCGAGGTACTCGACCGGGTCAAGTTCGACAACCACTGACCCGGCGGCGCGCTCTCGTCGCTGCAGGCTCGGTTCCCGGACAGGCTACGCGCCACCGGGTTCCAGCCCTCCGGCGGTCCGCCCGCCCCGCTCCACCACCGGCCACAGCAAGGGTTTCCGAACCTCGGTCGCGAAATGTCCTCGCACCGAGCCGTTCCCCAAATTATCGTTCCCCCATGGGGTTCCGCACCGTCATCATCTCCGAGGACGCCTACGTGTCCCTGCCGCGGTGGTTCGTCGACAAGCACACCGACCTCCATGTCGGCACCCTGCTCGACGGCACCCCGAGCCTCCCGCTGTCCAGTCGCTTCGAGCGCAAGTTCTACGCCTCCAAGGACGACTCCCTGTTCCTCGACCTCCAGCAGGTCCTCCGAGACCTCGACCATCCGCACGCCATCGACCTCGTCCTGTTCCACGAATGCGGCGGCATCACCAAGGTGTCGGTGTCGCGCGAACGGATCCGGATGTCGGAACCCGCGCAGTGGCAGGAGGTGGACGCGATCACGCACAACTACTGCTACGGATGCTCGGAGGTGGACGAGCACATCGCACCGCCGGGTACCGCGATGGTCAGTCGCGCGCCCGGACCGCCGCGACGAAGTCCGGATGCGCACTGACCAAGACGTCCGTCGCATTACCGATCGGCTCGAAGTAGATCACCGTCTTGGACCGGATGTACGCCAGCATCGCCACCACCGTCGCGAACGGGAACCACCCGGGGAAGATCGCGATCACCAGCCCGGTCAGCCGATATCCCAGCTGGATCGACACGAACAACAGGAACAGCAGGCCGACCCCCGCCATCAGGATCAGGTTGCCGAGCGCCCGGAACCGCTCGGAGTTGCGCACGCACCGCCTGCAGATCGGCCACTCGCCTTCCAGCACCACCTTCGGCGCCGCCGCCCCGGTGATTCCCCGCAGCATCCACCCCACCTGCCTGCGCGCGGTCTCCTGCACCCACCCGGAATCCGTTCGACGGAACTGGATGTCGCGCTGACGCCGCTCGACCGCGGGCAGCGCGTGCACGGTACACACGTCCGGCAGCTCGTCGGCCACCTGCAGCACGAACCCGTCCTCCGACGGATCGTCCGCGAAGTCCTCTCGCAGCCGAACCGCAAGCCGAACTTCGCTACGCCCCACCACTACAGCCTCCTTCTCAGCGCGTCGAGTGTGCCACGAAACGCCGCCCGATCGGCACTCGGCTCGAATCCGTCACCGGACCTCTCCGCGGCCCCGGCGGCGGCCCTTGCTGTTGCACGACTCCCAACGGCGCTGTAACAACTCCTGGGTGCGTCCGTTCCCTTCTCCACCGAGCCCCACCCCCCACGGCACAACTCGAAGCTTGAAACCACAACCCCGACAGGACTTCCCGTTGCCCTCGCCCCGAGCCGCCCTGGCCATAGCCGTCATCGGGACAGCCCTCCTGACCTCCTGCACCAACACCGTCTCCCCCCGGGCCCTCCCCGCCGGGGACGCAACCACCACCATCTCCACCCCCGCCCCGGAACCCACGACGGTCGCACCTCCACTCCCCGACGAGCCCCTCCCCACCAACGCCGCCGCCGAAGGCCCACCACCTCCTCCCCCCTCTCCCACCCCAGCCCCTTCCCCTGCACCCGCACCACCCCCGGCACCGCCCGCTCCCCCCGTCACCAAATCCCCCACCCCCAAACCCCCCGCCCCCTCCTCAGCCCCGAACGTCCACTACAAGTCCTGCAAGGAAGCCAAGGCCGCAGGCGCAACCCCCCTCCGCAAGGGCCAGCCAGGCTACCGAGCAGAACTGGACGGCGACAACGACGGCGTAGCCTGCGAGAAGTAGGTCGTCGCACGTCCAAATTGAAGCCATCGTGCACGAAACACCCACAGTCCGCCCGAGGGTGCCCGATTCCAGCACACGACCTAATTCACCGTTTCCACAGAGAGGCCATGTCGTTAACCGACAGCACAGAAAGTGCACAGGCTGCCCAAGCACAATAAGCCTGCTCACCATTTGGAAACTTCGACCAGCAGAATGGAGCACCTAAGGCCATCGAACGCTAGCCGTCTTCCAGCAGCACATCGTCCAATCTGTCGACGATGATCGTCGATCATTCGCCCGCTGAATGCTCCACCCCGGCAGCTTGGCGACCGCACTTCGCGGCACGGCATCCAACGGGCCAACCCCGATCCACGATACCGTCTGACCGGTGCGATATCCCGCACGGTTCGAATGATCAACCCGTGCGAGATGCGCTTGGGCACTTGATGGTTGAAGACGACGCGGGTCGTCTGACCTTGGACCAGACGCGGTTCTGTTCTCGCATCGGACAACAGCCATGTGTCAGGCCAGCACCCAGGACGGGTCCGCCGCGGGCTACGAGTGCGGGAGCGTGACAGAGGTAGCAAGCCGGACGAAGTCGATCTTCATAGGTCGCACCTATTCGCCCCGTCTCAATAGTATCAAGTCAGCGCAAAGAGTCCCGCAGTTCACGCAGTGACTTACCTGTACTGACGTGGACCCAGTTCCTCCACCCATCGATCTGGCTACCCACAAGCTCACGCAATGCTGGGGACGGCGCCTCATAAACACCTTTGCTGGTCTGTACATATCCGTTCGCAGTGACGACTGCTTTTAGCGTCTGTCCCTTGCGAATACGGTCGTGACGAAGTTCGTCTCCAGCCGCCACAAGGCCAGCATCGATCAGCTGTGCCAAACGGCCGACGCGCGACGAATCCGTTCCGTGCACGAACGAATCACCGGGAACGGCGTCTCCGGCTACAGCATCCACTGTGGAATCGCCATCCATCCCAATCAGCTCGGTTTCGCCTGCGATCAACAGCCGCCGCAGGACGTCGTTCGGTTGTTCGAAGCCTCGGCGGTGTCGCACAAGAACGTCGAACACTTCGTCGTCAACCACGATCGTGTGCCTCACCCGTCCAATCCTTCCACTTTCACTTGCAGTCTTGTGGTGTAGAGGCTATCGTTAGCTGTGGGATGGAGTCAAACACCTGACGCCAGGCATCGAAGTGCGTCAGAACCACCGAATACGTGGTTCAGGTCAAGAATGCCCGCTGACGAGACACCCGACCTGAGCTTGTGCTACGGCGACTTGAACTGGGGAGTACATGGTCACTACTAGCGCGTTCCAAGACTTCGAGCAGAATCTCGGCTTCGCAAAACGACTGATCGAGGGCGGTCAGCTGCTGGAAAGGCTAGCGGTCGGTTCGTTCGACATCACCGACCTATATCGCTCGGCGTGGGTACAGGCTGTCTCTGCGCTCGATCACTGGGTTCATGAGGAGGTCTACCAGCGAGCCGTGGCGTTGGTGCAGAAGCCCTCGGCGACGAAACCACGCAAGCTCAAGGAGTTTGACATTCCCGTCGAGCTGCTCGATCGCGTCCATCATCATTCGGCACCGCTCGCCGAGGCGTTCGAGGCCCAACTGCGGGCTGCCCTCGGCTGGAGGTCTTTTCAGCATCCCGATCGAATCAAGGAAGGCTTCGCACTGGTCACCGATACGCCCCTCTGGGCGGCCGTCGCTGAACAGTTCAACTTCGGCATGCCTCCGGATCAGCACGTGAAGACGCAAGACGTGCGCGAGAGGCTGCTATCAATCACTGACCGCCGCAACCGAATTGCACATGGTGCCGATCGTGATCCGAGTACGCCGATCGCGCGATCTCCGATCTCCGCGGTAGAAGTCGAGACGACGATCATCTGGCTGCACCGCCTGGCCACCGCGATTCTCCAAGCACTCCACAGCGAGGAGCAGCCGATCGGCGGGAGACCTTACCTGCTGGTGCTCTCCGACGGGCTGGCGCTGCGGTGGGTGCTCGAGAACGACAGGTTCGCGTTCACCGCGGCGGGACAGTCCAAGAGCAAGAAGTTGGACATCGGCGACACCTTGTTCATGGTGACGACACGTGGCTGCTGGGGAAACCCGCACCAAGATACAACTCGGGTCATCGGTACAGCCACGGTCTCCGGTCCAGTCCGGGATTACCACGAGCCGGTCCTGATTGCCGGGCGCAAGTTCATCTGCGGTTGTCCGCTAACCATCGAGAACCTCGCACCGATCGGTGCCGGAGCTGAACTGTCGACACTCATCCCAAAGCTCGAGACCTTCGGCGACAACTCGAACTACGGGATCAAGCTGCGGAATACGCTCGTTCCCCTCACACCGGACGACGCGCTCGTGATCCATGACCAATTGGCCGACACCGTCGGTGATCCGATCGACCACGTTTCCGACTACGTGCAATGGACCGCGTGAAGTCGCGGTCGTTGTGGCTGAGTAGCGTTGCTCCCGGTCCGCCCGCGATCTGAGATCGGTGTGGCTTCCAGTCCAAGAGATCGGTTCCGGGTAGGCCCGCAATATGGTCTATCCACGTCTCCGATACGTTGGCCGAGATCTTCGGAGCCGGTCGAGTGCAGAGGAGGTACGGATGACGAACAACCTCGGCGACCTCCTCGCGATCGCGCGGGCTGGGGTTGCTCAGGGCGGTCGGTTGCTTGCGACGGCCGAGCGCGGGGGCGTGCATGTGAAGTCGGATCGTGATTTCGTCACCGATCTCGATCGGCGGATCGAAGACCACGTTCGGCAATTTCTGGAACGGGAGACGCCTGGGTGGGACTTTCTGGGTGAGGAGTCGGAGGATCAACCTGCCGATCCCACGGCCGGGCGGGTGTGGACCCTGGATCCCATCGACGGCACCTCGAACTTCATTCACGGGCTGCCGTTGTGCGCCGTCTCGCTGGCTCTGCTGCACGACGGTGTTCCGGTGATCGGCGTCATCGCCGCGCCGTTTCTCGATCTCGAGTACTACGCCACCGCGGGTGGCGGAGCCTTCCGCAACGACCGGCCCATCCATGCCAGCACGAACGAAAAGCTGAGCACGGCAATAGTTTCGATCGGCGACTACACGACCGGCGCCGAAGCGAACAACGAACGGCGCCTGGCCATTACGGCCACATTGGCCGCAAATGTCGAGCGCGTGCGCATGTTCGGCTCGGCAGCCCTGGACCTCGTCTGGGTGGCCGACGGCCGCACCGACGCATGCATCAGCCTGTCCAACAAACCCTGGGACACCGCCGCCGGAGTCGCCATAGCCCGCGAAAGCGGAGCGGCGGCGGTCGACCTCACCGGCGAACCCCACGCCTTCCACTCCACCAGCACGGTGGCGATCGCCCCGGCATTGTCAGGCGAATTGCTGACGCTGATCGATTCCTGCAAGGGCCCAATGTCACAGGGAAACCGGACACACGTCACCTGAATCGGTCCCAGAAGTCACAACCTGGCCCGATAGGCAATCTCGCAGTAACCCTCGAGAGCAGGATGGTCGATCTACTGAGTACTCGCGTCGCCTATTCGGGGAGTGGCAGTGCGGGACAACTCCACTCGACGGATCGACACGAACAGGAAGGGTGGTTTCGATGTCGAACATTCCACCTCAAAACGTCCCACCCGCATCGTACGGGCCCCAATCGTACGGGCCGTATCCGACACAGACTCCCGCACCGAAGAAGCGCAAATGGCCATGGATTCTGGGCGGGATCTTCGCCTTCTTCGTACTTCTGTTCGGCGGCTGCAGCATCCTGATCATGGGCGCGGCTGATGAAGTCGCCGATCAACAAGCTGCCCGTACCAGCGTGCAGCCCGCTGGCCAGGAGGTTCGTGATGGCAAGTTCGGCTTCTTCGTCACCGGTGTCGAATCGCCGGTCGATTCCGTCGGCGACAACGAGTTCCTGAAGAAGAGCGCCCAGGGCGAGTACGTCCTCGTGCACGTCGATGTCACCAATACGGTCGACACGCCCCAGACATACTTCGGCGAAAACCAGAAACTGGTGGACAACCAAGGGCGTCTCTACACGAACGACACCATGGCCGAGTTGAATCTGAACAAAGACGTCGCTACCGAAATAAATCCGGGCAACAAAATCTCGGTCGTCCTCGCCTTCGACGTGCCCAAGGGAACAGTCCCTGCGGCCGTGGAGTTCCATGATTCGGCGTTCTCCGGCGGTGTCCGCGTCGCCATCCCATAGCGATCAACAGTCGAGCGCGCATTTCCAGTAGGTGCGCGCTGCGGTGGACGACCTGCTACCCGGCTCGGCCGAAGGCTGTGGTCAGCGCGAGTCCTATTGTTGCCCCGATGAATTGCGCCATTATGAAGGCGGGGACCGAACCTGCGGCTATGCCGGTGTAGGTGTCGGAGAGGGTGCGGCCGATGGTGACGGCGGGGTTGGCGAAGGCGGTGGAGCTGGTGAACCATTGGGCTGCGGCGATGTAGGCGGCTACTGCGGCCGCGGTGGGGCCGAATCGGCGACCGGGGAGCGCGGTGGAGACCACTACGACGAGACCGGCCGTTGCCACCGCCTCGCCCACCAACAGACCTGTGGCCGAACGGTTTTCGGATGCTCGCTGGAGGAGCGGCAGATCGAACATCAGGTTGGCCACCATGGCGCCGAGCGCGCCACCGATGAACTGGGCGTTCAGGTATCCCACCAGCTCGACCGACGAGAGTCCGGTGCCGGTCCAGCGGCCGCGGAGCCAATCGACCACCGACACAACGGGATTGAGGTGTGCGCCCGAGATCGGGCCGAACACGACGATCAGCACCGACAACCCGAGGGCCGTCGCCGCCGAGTTCGCGAGCAGGCGCAGGCCGGGGTCGGGGGACAGTCGCTGCGCCGCGATTCCGGAACCGACGATGGCGGTCACCAGCCCGGCGGTGCCGACGAACTCCGCCAGCATCCGGCGGCCGACGCCGACTTTCACTGCGGGAGAAGCGACAGCGGGCGACACCACGGGTCAGTAGCTCGCCATCAGATAGATGCCCACGATGATCATCGCGCAGGCGGCGAGCCGACGACCGGTCACCGGCTGGCGCGGGAAGCCCATCACACCGTAGTGGTCGATGGCCAGAGCCGCGAACATCTGCCCGGCGATGATCAGGGCGTTGAAGGTGCTCACCCCGACATCGGAGGCCACCGAGATCATCGCGAGAATCGCTGCGCCGCCGAGCAATCCGCCGAACGGCGCCCAGCGCGGCATGGCCCGGACATCGGCCCGCGTCGGCCACGGCCACTGCTTGGTGACCAGGCGCGCCACCAGCATGAAGACCAGGAATCCGGTGAAGGCCATCGCGTAGGAGATCACGCCGCACAGCCACACGTTCTTCAGCGAGAGCTTCAGCGAGTTCTGGCATCCGGCCTCCACCGACCGCAACGCGCCGCCGACGAGGATGAACACGACGACGAGGCCCAGGGCGTTGCGCGACAGGGGCGCGCGCGGAGATTCGATCGTTGTCGCGGTCATGACCGGGCCTTCCGGGTGTCGGACATCAGATAGATCGCGACGGTGATGAGACCGCACGCGACGAAGCGGGGCGCCGTGGCGCTGCGCTGCTCGAATCCCATGAGCCCGAAGTGGTCCATGATCAGCGCGACCACCATCTCCCCCACGATCACGAGCGCGCTGAACGTCGCGACGCCGACGTAGCGGGCGACGGCGATCATGCCGAGCACGGCCGCGCCGCCGATCAGCCCGCCGAACGGCGCCCACCACGGCATGGCACGGACATCGTCGAGCGAGGGCCACGGCGTCTTGGAGGACAGTGCCAAGAAGATCGAAAAGCCGGTCAGCGCAACGGCATACGAG
>NZ_JARWQD010000151.1 GCF_029869545.1 Nocardia wallacei
CGCGGGCGGGGGGGGGGGGGGGGGGGGGCGCGCGGGGTGGGCGGGGCGGCGGCGGGCGCGGGGCGGGGGGGGGGGGGGCGCGCTGGAGATGCGGGGTGGCCCTCGCGTTGGGAATGCGGGAGCGGCGCCCGCGTCGGGGTGCCGAGAGTGGCCCGTGGCGGGAGTGCGGGCGTATTGCGTGCGCAGGGATACGGGATGGTGCCGCGCCGGGTATGCGAGAGTTGCGCTCGCGCTGGGAGGGTGGCGCGTCCGGGATACGGGTTAGTGCACGCGTCGGGGGTACGAGAGAGGTGCGCGCCGTAACTACGGAGTGGTGCGTGGCGGGGATGCGAGTGTGGCCGCGCCGTGGTGCCCGCGCCGGAATGCGGGGTGGTGCGCGGCATGAATACGGGAGTGGTGCGCGGGTTGGGAATGCCGGATTGGTGCTCGTGCCGGGTATGGGGAAGTGGCCTGTGTTGGAAGACACGGGTGGCAGAGCACTGTTTCCGGCGTGTTGTTCGGCCAGGGTTAGCAGCAGCGGTTGGTGGGGTTGCGGGCGGCCTCGGCGTGGCGCTCGCGCCAGTAGTCGCGTTCGGAGGGGATGGGGTGGTCGGGGTGGTTGCGGCGTAGATGCTCGACGTAGCGCGCGTAGTCCTGGCCGCCGAGGACGGCGTTCGCGTACCAGACCACGGCCCGGGCCCCGCGCAGGACGGCCCGTAGGGGGCCGACCTGCGCGGGATGCTCTGTCGCCGTTGCGTCCTCGCCGCCTCCGGGGGCGTTCTGCTGGGCTGTGCCCTTGCCACGCTCGGGGTTGCCCTGTTGGGTTGCGTCTTGGCCGCGTTCGAGGTCGCTCGGTTGGGTTGCGTCCTCGCCGCGTTCGAGGTTGCCCTGTTGGATTGCGCCCTTGCCACGCTCGGGGTTGGCCTGCTGGATTGCGTCCTGGCCGCGCTCGGGGTTGCCGTGTTGGGTTGCGTCTTGGCCGCGTTCGAGGTTGCTCGGTTGGGTTGCGTCCTCGCCGCGTTCGAGGTTGCCCTGTTGGACTGTGTCCTCGTCGCGTTCGGGGTTGCCTTGTTGGATTGTGTCCTTGTCGCGCACGAGGTTGCTGGGTTGGGCTGTGCCGTTGTCGCGTTCGGGGGCGGTCTGTGGGGCTGGCCCGTCTCCGTGCACGGCGGTGCTCTGGTGGGCCGTGCCCTGCCCGCGCGCGGTTACTCCCTCGACAGCGCGTGTGCGGCGCCGGGGAGCCGGACCTTGCCCGCTTTTGCCAGCTCGTCCCATTCCCGCTGCACCTCCTTTTCCTGCTTCGAGGCGAGGAAACCCTTGGGGCCGAAGAGTTTCGAGGGCACCTCCGGTGTCTCGGTGGTGGGACCGCCGCCGTTGCGGAACGCTCGGATGCACACGATCAGGCCCACGGCGGCCACGATCAGCACCAGCACCGCGAAGACGATCGACAGCGTGCCCTGGATGAAGGTATTGCGCACCACCTTGTCCATATCGGCCATGGTCTTCGCCGGGGCCAGGATCGTGCCCGCATCCCGCGCATTGCTGTAATTGACGTGCTGAGTCCAGTATCCGATGTTCTTGTCGCCGGAGAAGATCTTCTGCCAGGACGCCGTCATGGTGACGACGAGGTCGAAGATCAGCGGCACCGCGGGAATCCAGGCCCACTTGAACAGGCCCTTCTTCACCACGATCACCAGCACGACGGTCAGCGCGACCGCGGCCAGCAGCTGGTTGGCGATGCCGAACAGCGGATACAGCGTGTAGATGCCGCCCAGCGGATCGGTGACGCCCATCAGCAGCACCGAACCCCACGCGGCGACCACGATGAACGAGCAGATGAACACGCCCGGCCACCACGACGGATTCTTGAATTTCGCGGCCGGTCCGCCGAAGTTGCCGAGGGTGTCCGACAGCATGAATCGGGCCACACGGGTCCCGGCGTCGATCGTGGTGAGGATGAACAGCGCCTCGAACATGATCGCGAAGTGGTACCAGAACGATTTGAGCGCGGTACCGCCGATGAAGTTGTGCATCACCTCCGTCATGCCCATGGCCAGCGTCGGCGCGCCGCCGGTGCGTGAGACGACGTTCTCCTCGCCGACATCCTTCGCGATCTGGGTCAGCTCGCCGCCGGTGATCGGGGGACCGCTCAACCCGAGGCTGTTGGTGTAGGCGGCGGCCTTGTCGGCGGTGCCGCCGGTGACGCCCGCGCCCGCGTTCATCGCGAAGTACAGGTGCTGGTCGAGGATGCTGGCGGCGATCATCGCCATGACCGCGACGAACGACTCCATGAGCATGCCGCCGTAGCCGATCATCCGCGCCTGCGACTGCTTCTCCAGCAGTTTCGGCGTGGTGCCCGAGGACACCAGCGCGTGGAAGCCCGACAGCGCACCGCAGGCGATGGTGATGAACAGGAACGGGAACAGGCTGCCCGCGAAGGACGGACCGCTGCTGTTGCTGGCGAACTGCGACACCGCGGGCGCCTTCAACACCGGCATGGTGACCACCACGCCGACCGCGAGCAGCACGATGGTGCCGACCTTCATGAAGGTGGACAGATAGTCGCGCGGCGCGAGCAGCAGCCACACCGGCAGCACCGAGGCGACGAAGCCGTAGATGATCAGCATCCAGGCGATGGTGGTGCCCGACAGCGTGAACATGTCTCGGCCCCAACCGGATTCGGAGACCCAGCGGCCGGAGATGATGGCCAGCATCAGCAGCCCGAAGCCGATCAGCGAGATCTCGCCGACCTTGCCCGGCCGCACATAGCGCAGGTACAGGCCCATGAGCACCGCGATCGGGATGGTCATGGAAATGGAGAACACGCCCCACGGACTGCCGCCGTGCAGTTGCCCGTCCGCGCCCTTCGTCGCGGCCAGCGCGTTGACGACCACGATGCCCAGCACCGCCAGCAGGATCACCATGATCACCAGCACGGCGGCCAGCGCCGCGATACCGCCGACCACGCCGAGCTCGTCGCGAGCCATCTGGCCGAGGCTGCGCCCGCGGCGCTTCACCGACGCCCACAGCACCAGGTAGTCCTGTACCGCCCCGGCCAGCACCACGCCGAACACGATCCACAGCGTGCCCGGCAGGTAGCCCATCTGCGCGGCGAGCACGGGCCCGACCAGCGGACCGGCCCCGGCGATGGCGGCGAAGTGGTGGCCGAACAGGACGCGCCGGTCCATCGGCATGTAGTCCTTGCCGTTCTCCATCTCCTCGGCGGGAGTGGCGACCCGGTCGTCCGGCTTGGTGATCTTCCATTCGATCACTCGCGCATAGAGCTGATAGGCCAGGACGTAGGTGCAGACGGCGGCGAGCACGATCCACACCGCGTTGACGTTCTCGCCGCGCGCAATGCCGAGAACGGCCCAGGCGGCCGCGCCGAGGATGGCGATCGCGAGGAAGATGCGCTGCCAGATCTGGCTCAGCCGCTGGAGCACGCTGGCATTGACCACCGCATTGTCGTACGACAGGGAAACCTCGAGCACGCCGAGGATCGCCGCCAGGATCAGTGCCTCCGGCCCGCCGTAGATC
>NZ_JARWQD010000152.1 GCF_029869545.1 Nocardia wallacei
GCCCCGGCTACTACCATAACAACAACAATCGTGGCGCACTCCCGGGCCCGCGGCCCCTGGGGGCGGCGAACACGGGAACAACGGTAGGAAGCGCCCTCGCATGGATTGGCAAGCGGCCCGCTTTAGGGATCGGGAAGCGGCTCAACGCATGGATCGGGAAGCGGCTCGCTTTAGGGATTGGGAAGCGGCTCAACGCTTGGATTGGGAAGCGGCTCGCCTCGAGGATCGGGAAGTGGCCCGGCCCATGGGTTGGGAAGTGGCCCAGCGTAAGGATTGGAAGTAGCCCGCCGCATGGATTGGGAAGTGGCCCAGCGCATGGATTGGGAAATGACTCGCCGTAAGGATCGGGAAGCGGTTCGCCGCGAGGATCGGCTGTGGGAGCCGCTCGTTGCGAAGGGCCGCGGAGACCGCGCGCGGCGAACCTCATTCCCTTGGCGCGTGGGTGGGCCGGGCTCCTCAATCCTTCGGCGTTTGGGTGGGCTGGGCTCCTCAAGCCTTCGGCGCGTGGGTGGGCTGGGCTTCTCAATCCTGTGGCGTTTGGGTGGGCCGGGCTTCCCAACCCTGTGGCGTTTGGGTGGGCTGGGCTTCTCGATCCCTTGGCGGTTGGAGGGGTTGGCTTCCTATTCCCTGTTGTTTCGGCCCCCTAGGGCCGAAACGACAGGGTAACAACGAGAACAACGCGCACCCCAGACGATGGTTGCGCATACGGCACCGGGCATAGGCTGCGGAAAGGGTCGGGCTGGACCCGCGGCTCGGAAGGAGTGTCCCGCTCATGGTCAATGTCACCGACGGATTCGGATCGAGCATTCTCGGCTATCCGAGGATCGGACCGCATCGGGAACTCAAGCGCGCGCTGGAGTCGTACTGGCGTGGTTCGCTGCCGCGGGAGGAACTCGAGGCGGTAGGCCGCGAGATCCAGGAGACCCAGTTCGCCGAACTGCACGCGGCCGGGCTCACCCAGGTGCCGGGTAACACGTTCTCCTTCTACGACCACATTCTCGACAACGCGCTGCTGTTCGGCGCGGTGCCCAAGCGGTTCGAGCCGTACCGAGAAGCCCTGCACCCGTTGGACTTCTACTTCCTGATGGCGCGCGGTCGCCCGGACCTGCCGCCGCTGGAGCTGGTGCGCCTGTTCGGCACCAACTACCACTACCGCCAGCCCGAGCTCGACGCCGACACCGAGTTCTCGCTGCACCCCGAGGCCCTGCTCGACGAGTGGGACCGGGCCAAGGCCGCGGGTATCGAGCTGCGTCCGGTCGTGCTGGGCCCGCTGTCGCTGCTGCTGCTGTCGAAGGCCGGACAGGTGCCGGGCGAGACCGAATTCGACAAGCTGGCCCTGCTGGACCGGCTGCTCCCGGTGTACGAGGAGCTGTTCGAACTGCTCGCCAAGCGCGGATCGACGTGCGTGCAGCTGGACGAGCCCTGCTTCACCAGCGAGCGCACGCCCGCGGAGCTGGCGGCGTTCGAGCAGGCATACCAGCGGCTGTCGACCGCGCCGCTGCGCCCGCGCATCCTGGTCACCGGCCAGTACGGCGATTTCGGCGAGGCCGTGCGCATCCTGGCCGGAACCGCCGTGGAGGCCATCGGGCTCGACCTGGCCAGCTACCGGGTGCGCCCGGAGGAGCTGGCGCAGATCCCGGGGATCCGGCGCAAGCGGTTGTACGCGGGCGTGATCGGCGGCACCAACGTGTGGCGCGCCGATCGCTACGTCACCCTGCAGTACCTCAACGAGCTCGCGCAGGTGTGCCCGGATCTCGTCGTGTCCACGGGCACGACGCTGCTGCACGTGCCCTACGACGTGCTCGTCGAATACGACATCGACGGCAATGTCGCCGACCGCCTCGCCTTCGCGAAACAGAAGGTCCTCGAGGTGGTTTCGCTGGCCAAGGCGCTGACCGAGGGGCCGTCGGAGAAGTGGCGCAAGCGGCCCGGCGAGGTGCACTTCAAGCAGAAACACGCTGTGCGGCAACGGGTTTACGCACTGACCCCGCAGATGCGTGAACGCGAGCCCTACGACGTGCGCCGAGAAGCCCAGCGCGCCAAGCTGAATCTTCCGCTGGTGCCCGCGACCACGCTCGGCTCGTTCCCGCAGACCGCCGCCGTCCGCCAGGCCCGCTACGAACTCGGCGAGGGGCGGCTGTCCTACGACGAATATCGCAAGCGGATCGAGGCCGAGATCGAGTCGACGATCCGGCTGCAGGAGGACATCGGCCTGGACGTGCTGGTGCACGGCGAGCACGAGCGCAACGACATGATCCAGTACTTCGCCGAGCTGCTCGACGGATTCGCCACCACGCACTTCGGCTGGGTGCAGGTCTACGGGTCGCGGTGCGTGCGCCCGCCCGTCCTCTACGGCGACGTGTCGCGCCCGAAGCCGATGTCGGTGGAATGGACCACCTACGCGCAGTCGCTGACCGACAAGCCCGTGAAAGGCATTGTGACGGGCCCGGTCACGATGGTGGCGCGCTCGTTCGTGCGGCAGGACCAGCCGCTGTACGAGACCGCGGACCAGGTGGCGCTGGCCATCCGGGACGAGGTGGTCGATCTGGAGAAGGCCGGGGTCTCGATCATCCAGGTCGACGAGCCTGCCGTCCGCGAACTGCTGCCGCTGCGCCCCGACGGCCGCACCGAATACCTGCGCTGGGCCGTGAACGCGTTCCGGCTGGCCACCTCCGGGGTGAAACCGGAGACCCAGATCCACACGCACATCGCCTATTCCGGGCGGGCCGAGATCGTGCGGGCGATCGAGGAGCTCGATGCGGATGTCACCGCGATCGTCGCCACCCGCTCCCTGGAATGGGTGCTCAAGGCGCTGAAGGACGACGCCGAGGAGGGCAACGGCCTGTCGCACGGGGTGGGACCCGGTGTGTACGAAAGCCGTTCGGCCCGCATCCCGGATATCGACGAGATCGACGGGCTGCTCACCGCGGCGGCCGAGGCGGTCACCCCGGAGCGGCTGTGGGCAAATCCCGACGGCGGCTTGAAGACCCGGCACAGCTGGCAGCTGGAGCCGTCGCTGCGCAATATGGTCGCGGCCGCGCGGCGGGTGCGCCGGCGGGCGGAGCGGGACGCCGGATAGCCGCGGCCCGCCCGATCCGGCCGGTCGGTCGCCGGGGACGGCTAGCCTGGTGGGACCAGTTTCGCGACAGGAGATGCGGTCATGGGAATGTTCAGCAATCTGAAGAAGGCGGCCGCGCTGGCCGGCAAACACGCCGACAAGCTCGATCCGGTGATCGACAAGGTCGGCGACGCCGTCGACAAGCAGACCAAGGGCAAGTACGCCCGGCAGGTCGACAAGGCGCAGCAGACGGCCAAGAAGACCCTGCGCGACCAGCGCCGCAAGTACTAGACCGACCGTAGCGGGGGGGGGGGGGGGGGGGGGGGCCGCGCGGCCGCGGCGGCCCCGCGGGGCGGGCCCGCCCCCGCGGCCGCGCCGCGCGCGGCGCGCGCCCCCCCCGCGACCCCCCCCACCAGGAAGACGAACACGATCCCGTAATGGAACAGCGGACTTCCCAGCCGCAGCA
>NZ_JARWQD010000153.1 GCF_029869545.1 Nocardia wallacei
CGTTTCCAAGCGATACCGCCAGCCTGCTACCGGGCCTCCTGACAGCTACCCGGACCGGACTTCCACCGGCAAGCGACGACGAGCTTACGAATCAGCCGTCAGCCATTCACATAACCAACCACCAACCCTTCTGGACACACAAGGCATCAGCACATGCGCACCATCGGATACTGCGAGCACTGCCGCAAGGTCAAGAACGTCACCATCTCCTCAAAGAACCTCATGCGCAAACACCTGACCGGCATCTGCGACGACTGCGCCGCCGACCAGGAGCGCCCCATCGGCCCTGACCCGCGCGACCGCCGCGGCTCCGCAAACCCGCCGACCATGCGCCGCGATCACGCTGCACGGCACGACGATGCGACGGCATCGCCACACGGCGATACGGTACCCCCGCGCCCCGACCACAAGCCCGAAGATCCACCGCCGCAACCACATTCACAGCGGCCGGCCTATCCGGCACTTCCCGTCGAGGACTCCCCGAACCGCCCGCCATTCGACACCGACCTGCCACTGGGCCTGCCGGTCGAAGTCACCTGCGACACCTGCGGTAGGGCCGAAACCTTCCTCGTCAACCATGACCGGTTCACCGCGTGGCGTGCGCGCCGGATGCTGATCCAGGACGCGCTCGCACATCTGTCGATCCCGGACCGTGAGTTCGTCAAGTCCCGCATCTGCTCCGCCTGCTGGACTGCCATGTTCGGCTCCGGCCCTTTCCGTGCCTGAAACCCGGCTACTGGCCTCCGGGGCGGAGCGTATTTCCTTTCCTGTCATCCACAGATTGGAGGTGGTCGTGTCGTGACTGCCCCTCGATTCGCACTCTCCCCCGACATCCTCACGGCGGGCAACGACGCCGCCTACCGAGTCTCCTCGTCCGACGACCCGCAAGCTGAGGGCATCGCGGTCCTGGCTGTATGTGGACATGTCCTGGGCACCGGCCGTCGCCGCGACTGGCAGCCCGCGGTGTCGGTGGAGTTCCGCGATTTGGTCGTCGCCGGAAACACCGTGGGCAGCCTGGTGTGCTGGGTGTACTTCTATCCCGATTCGGCAGTCGATGGCGTTGGTCCGCACTTCGTCATCGGCGGCGAGTCCGGGCGGTTGCATGCTCCGCTCGGCAAGAAGATCCGTTCGCAGCCCGAGGATGCCCAGCGCGCCACTGCCGATCTGCTGTACGCGCTGGCCACCGACTTCCTCACCGACCATCGCGTGGCGCACTACCGCTACATCGAGGCTGTCCGTGTGCGTGACGAGTTGCTGGACCGCCGTAGCCGCATCGGCGTCGACTACGACCGCGCCGACGCCGCTGTCGATTCCCGTTATCGGGTGCTGCAGGCCACGCGAGGGGTGACGTCATCGTGACTACCGACGGTGGTTCACCCCAGATGCGTGAACGCTCCCGGTGGGCGACGCGCGGCATCGGGCGGCTGCTCGTCGACGAGCCCGGTGCAGACGGCGCGGTGGGCTGGTCGATTCGCTGGCTGTGTGTCCATGCGGATGGATCGGGTGCCGCGATCACCGTGGTTTGGTATCGGCTGGATTGGTCGATGGTCGACGAGAACCGGGCGCCCGATGACCGGTGGGATGTCAAGCGGCACATCGACTTCGTCATCTTCTCCGATCCCGGCGACATCGCCGGAACCGAGACCTGGCGCGGCCGGCTGGATGAATTCCCCTTCGATCTCGGGCCCGACAGCCCGGAGCAGGCCGATCGGTGGAACCGCAACGGCGCCCTTCGCGACCTGCGTGATCCGGTTCGGTTCGTACCTTGCTTCGCTTGGGACGGCCGCAAACCGATAACCGACCTGCAATAGCGCTGATCCCCGAAACGCGTTGCCGCAACCTACCGCCCACAGCCGTCCGGACTGCCTTGTGGGGGGTTGGCGGGGTTCGGCCGTGTGGCGGGCGCTTGTGATGCTGCCGACGGCGGTCGGTCGTGTGTCAAGCCTGCGGGAAGAGCGCCCGCAGGCTTGACACCCTTCCCGCCGCCGTGGCGAGAGGGACGCGCCCGCCACACGGGCCGAGCCCCGCCTCTGCGAGTGCTCGCACTGCCCCTCGTCACAGGAGTGAGCCATGAAACTTCTCTACACCGCGACGTGGACCGACCACGCTCAGCACGCACTCGCCTCCGCGATGGCGGCGTTCACGGCCTGGGTCACCGCCGAGGCATCGGTCAACCCGTTTATCACAGCGCGCCAACAGTTTTCGCGCCCCGGTCACGGGGAGTACTCCGCGTCACTGGTCGAACTGCGTGACGGCACCGACGTTCGGCGGACCCGGTTGTGGGCTGTGCAAGACCGCCACGTGTCCGGCACGTTCTCCACGACCATCAGGGTCGAGGTGCGGGGTGAGGCCCGATCGTGCGCCGCGCCGTCGATGGTGACATCGCTGCTCGATCACGGCCTGCGGCCGGGCGTCGGCGAGGACCTACTGACGACGACACCCCGCTATATTGCCGGGGCAGCCGCCGGTGAACAGCTGGCCGAGCAGGTGTCGGCGTTCGATCGTCGCGTGCCGATCGTGGTGATGATGCACATGCCCGACTTGTTCACCCGCCTGCGCCGTAGCGCGTCCGGCTTCGGCACGATCGCGAACCGCACCGCTGCCGCGGTCGCGGGCGTGGCCAATGTCGTGGTCGCCGACCCCGGCAGCGTCGCGGGGTTCAACGATGCGCTCGGTCCCGACCACGCCGTCGGTCCCGGGCACTTGCGAATCTTCCGGCCCGGCGTGGATCCGGCGGTCGACGGCGAGCACGTCAATCACCCGTGGCTTTCCCCGGGTCGCTGGTACGCCGACGAGTATCTGGCGCCCCGCTACGTCGCTCGCCGCACCGCCACCCCGACAGCCGTTGCACCGCGGCGCAGGCGCCAGCCCGAACTGGTCTAGGTTTCGCAACCACCCCGATCGGTGCCGAATCCGGCGGGCCACGCAACGAGCGGCCCGCCGGAACGTCCCGTGCGCACCGCCGGATCGCGAACGCCCTGCTCGTAGGAAGGGACAACTCTTATGCCGGGAGCACGTAAGCGCCGTGCCGACCGAATCGCTGCAGTGATTCCGCTCGCGAAACAGCTCCAGGTGCACGGCCGCGAATGCGACAACATATGGTGGACCCGCAGAAGCGATCGGCAGGACTGGTTCTGGCTGACCACCCCCTTGTCGGTCAACGCCCGCGGCGACACCGCGATTCAGGAATCCAATTACGAAGTCGCGCAACAACGCATCGACGCCGTCTCGCCGTTCGGCACCGACTATCGCATCGATCTCTGGCCGGGCGGACAAATCCACACCCTGACCGTTCGCGCCGACGACGCCGCCGCGCTGCGCGAACTCGATCGCCTTGTCGCGGCATTACAGGACTACCCCGCGCTCGACGAGCAGGACGTCTCGGCCCGGGAGTGGGACCACAATCATCCCGACGGCGGCGAACGCGAATGCTACGCCGAAGATGGCTGTAGCTGCGTCTACAGCACACATCGCCACCAGTTGGAGGTCACCGCCGGCGGAACCGCCTATCCCGAGTGCGCGGTATGCGGCCGCGACGTCGACGACTGGGATCCTGGCCGATACGACCCGATCGATCCGCGCCCCGATCCGCCTGCCGATCGCCGCTCGACGGACCCCTTGTCATGACCGTCGAACAGTGGGCGGACGCGGTTGGTGCGCACTTGGCTCGCATCGCGCCGGGTGCCCCCTTCAGTGAACGGGTCGCGCCGATGATGCAGATGGCGCTGGCCGCCGCCGCGGCGGGCAACTATGTGTTTCCTTTACGCCCGGCGGACAAACGCCCGGCCATCAAGGGCTGGCAGGACGCGGCAACCCGGGAGCAGGCCGATATCCGCCGATTCTGGCGCACAGTGCCGTTCAACATCGGTATCGCTTGCGGTCCCAGCCGGCTGCTGGTCCTCGACCTCGACGCGGGCGCCGACGTCGACCCGCCGCCGGAATGGTCCGGTGCCGTCGACGGACGCGATGTCCTGACACGCCTGGCCGAGGCCGCGGGCAGACCGGTTCCTTCTCAGACCCTGACCGTCCGCACCCCCGCAGGGTGGCATCTCTATTTCCGGTCGCCACCGCAAGCCGATCTCGGCAACAGCACCGGCCGGTTGGGGTGGCGTCTCGACACCCGCGGCATCGGCGGCTACGTCGTTGCACCTGGGTCGCGCTGCTCCGGCGGCGTGTATCGGATCGTTCGCCGCAACCCGATCGCGGACCTGCCCGACTGGCTGGTCGAAGCGCTCACACCGTCGCCGCCACCGCCGCGACATCCCTTGGTGTTGCCCGATTATCGTGCCCACGCCTACATCACCAAGATCCTTCGCAGCGAAGCCGACGCGGTCATCTCAGCACCTACAGGCCAACGGCATCTGACCCTGCTGCGTGCCGCCGGGGCGTTGGGGCGGCTGGTCGGCGGCGGAGAACTCGACGAGCACGACGCCCGCGCTGTCCTGCATGACGCTGCCCGCCGCCACATCGGATACGACGGGTTCACCGAGGCCGAGGCCGCCCGGACCATCGACGACGGTCTTGCCTACGGGGCAGCCCGCCCGCGCCATATCAGCTGACTGTTCCACAACAATGCTCACCCTCTGGAAAGGGTCGACATGGGCCAATACTTCAAAGCAGTCCTACTCTCCGACGACGCCACCACAATCACCGGCTATCTCAGCCCTCGGGACCACAATCACTTCCTCAAATTGATGGAGCTGAGGTTCCCCCGCCGAGCCGGAGAGCGGATTATCTGGTTCCGGCCAGAACCCGTTGATGGTAGCTGGCTTCGTACTCGTCGGGTGATCGCCAATCCAGCTTCTTCTGGATGCGCTGGGTGTTGTACCAACCGTCGATGTAGGAGAACAAGGCGTTCTCCGCGTCTTCCCTTGTGCGCCAGGAGTTCCGGTACACCAGCTCGGTCTTCAGTGTGGAGAAGAAGTTCTCCATGAGCGCATTGTCGTAGCTGTCTCCGACCGACCCCATCGACTGGGCTATTCCGTTGTCGGCCAACCTGTTTGCGAACCGAATGGCTGTGTAGGTCGAGCCGCGATCGGAATGATGGACCAGTTGTCCGTCACGCACATCCCGCACCCACACCGCGTATTCCAGGGCCCCGAGTACCAGCTCGGTGTCGCAGCGGTCGGAGCATTTCCAGCCCACGATCCGGTTGGAGAACGCGTCCCGGACCGCCGCCAGCCAGAACACGCCCTCGCCGGTCGGGATCCGCGTCGCATCCGCCACCCACAACCGGTCCGGGGTGTCCGCGGTGAAGTCACGGTTGACCAGATCCGGTGCCGGCGTGGCGCGGCGGTCCTGCCGCGTCGAGGGAATACGCCATTTCTTACGCAGGAACGCGCCCTGCAGCCCCGCCCGCCGCATCAGCCGCTCGACTCGTTTGCGGCCGACCGCGATACCGCGGCGGCGCAGCATCGCGTGCACTCGCGGCGATCCGTAGGTGCCGCCGGAGCTGGTGTGGATATCGACGATCTCAGCCAGCAATTGTTCGTCGGCCAGCCGCCGCCGCGAGGGGTTCTTGGCCTGGGCCAGCCATCCATAGAACGTCGACGACGCGATGCCCAGCACCCGCAATACGAGCTCGACCGAGTGCTGCGGGTGATCTTTCACGAACCGCACGATCACCTCCGGGTCTGGCCGAGCTCCGACGCGAAATACGCACTCGCATCACGCAATACGGCGTTCACGCGTTCGAGTTCAGCGACCCGCTTGCGTAGTTGCTTGTTCTCTTCGGCCATGTCGGTCGTCGGCCGATCGCTACGCTCGCCGGCGTCCGCTTCAGCCTGGCGGATCCAGTTCCGCAGAGCCTCGTGATGCACCCCCAGCTGCGCGGCCAGCTTCCGGATCGTCGGCTTGGGATCCGCATCCCGATACAACCTGACCGCCCGAGCCCTCAACTCGTCCGGATACTTCTTCGGTGCTGCCACTGATGAACTCCTTCCGGCCCCTATCGGACCACGTCAGAGCTCTCCGTGAAAGCGGGGGAACCTCA
>NZ_JARWQD010000154.1 GCF_029869545.1 Nocardia wallacei
GGTGGGGTGGGGCTGGGGGCGGTGGGCGGGGGGGGGGGCGGGGGCGTGGGTGATGGGGGTCGCGCGGGCGTCGCGGGCGGTCCTGGGGCCGTCGAGTGCGCGCAGTCGTAGTCGGCCGCGGGGGCGGCCGTCGATCATGGCGCGTGCGGTGGTGAGGTCGTCGGGGTGCACGGCGGGGGCGGGTTGTCCGGCGGTGCCTTGCCAGGCGATGCCGGGCACCGGGTGTCCGATCCATCGCAGCGGGTGCAGTGTGTTGGGGTCGAAGATCACGCGGTACTCGCCGTCGGCGGCGGCAGCCTCGAGGACGAGGCGTTCGAGGCTGGTCGGCGTTGGCGCGGCGGGGATTTCGGCGGCGGGGCCGATGTCGTAGACGATGCCGCGCACCAGCTTGCGGACGGTGCCGTTGTGGTCCGGTGTGGTCGAGTGTCGGCAGGAGTAGTGCAGGGCACGCAGGTCCCCGCCGGGTCGGCGCACTGTCCACAGTGATTGGGTTTCGGTGCCGTGTTCGGCGCGGACGAGCCGGGCCAAGGCTGCCACCGGGTCGCTGGCATTCACGATATTCGGAGATCCGAAGACGGCCGCGATCGAATGGCGACGCAGCCCGGGGCGACGGTCGGGTGGGACGCCGAGAATGGCCAGCACGTCGTCGCTGCGGCTGCCGGTGCCGTCGGTCAGGTCGAGTTTCCACGCGCCTGCGGGATCGCGCGGTGGCACGGCGGCGTCGGGGTGCCCGGACCAGAGCATGACTCCGTGGAGTCTCGTCGGTGAAATCGCTACGGGCACAGCGATAGTGCGCCGCTGGCCGTCGGCGGAGATCCGGTCGACCGAGCGACGCTGGACGACGACCTCGGTGATCGCGTGTTTGGCTTCGGTGAGGGTGACGTGATGGCGGAGGATCTTGCGGAGTGGGACGAAGGGTTTGCTGCTGCGGCCGATGGCGATCACCGACGGCTGAGTGCCGCCGCCGAGCGTCTCGACCAACAACCATTTGATCTTTGTCTCTGCCATGGCACTCCCCGCCCCGGAGATCGGTGTACCGGACCGCCCGGTACCGAACGTTCCATGATCAATCACACGTCGCCGTACGTCCACCGAAACGGTCGCAGCGGCGGCTCGGCGAGGCTCGCGCGTCGTGCGTTGCGGCCGATTGCTGATGCGCGCAGTGCCGCGGTCGGCACCGGGCGTGGATGACCCGTGCCGCTATGTGCACGTCGGCGCGAGCGGCGCGCGCGCTCGAACTCTGTGCCACCGGCCTCGGCGGTTCACGGCAGCGGCGGCCCGGCGTAGGGCTGCCGATATCCCACGCAGAGACGGACCTGCTGCGAGTCGGGAATCTCACCGAACTGGATGTTCCACGAGTGCGGTTCGCCGGTGGCCGGGTCACGGAGGTGGACGAAGTCGTCGGGGCCGCGGCCGTAGGCGACTCGGAGGCTGTCGATCCACATCCGGGTGAACACCGGGCTGGCTTGCAGTCGTCGCATCAGCTCGGCGACTTGTGGGGAGGTGCGGAAGCGGCCGAAGGCGGCGCGGAGGGTCATGATGAGGAAGGCGGCCTCGTACTCCCAGAACACCGAGATCCGTTTCGAGGTGGGCTCGGCGGCGCCGGGCTGGAAGTGCCACAGCGGCATGGTGCGGTCGAACTCGTCGACGCCGGGAAACACCCGCAGGAACGTGTCGTTGGCGGCGACGAGCTGCCAGAGCGGGTCGATGTAGGCGCAGGCGACCCCGTTCTGTTCGAACTGCGCGAGCTGCGCCAGATGTGTTGGGGTGGTGAGCTGTTCGCGTAGCTCGGCGATCGGGGTGAGGTCGACCGCGGGTTCCGCCAGTTCGCGGGTGTGGCGCTCCTGGTCGGGATCGAGGTTGAACTCGGTGACCATCCGGTCCAGCGTCTCCTCCGACGGGGTGGCGTCGTTGAGTTCGATGCGTTTGAGATTGGACTCGCTGATGTGCAGGCGTTTCGCGGCCTCCGGGCGGGACAGCCGGTGTTGGGTGCACAGCCGGATCGTCCAGCGCCCGATGGTGGGTACCTCGGTGGTCAGCGGGCTGCGCCGGCCGCCTCGCCGTCCGAGGTGCTGCGGGTGTCGCGAGGTGCGGTTTCTGTCAGGAGTCCGAGTCACGTCCTCCCCCCTCCTTTTTCTGGTCTTCTGTACCCCGCTCCGCACGGGCTACGGTGAAAGATTGATCTCCCCCGAGATGATTCGTTCCTACCAGAAGTAACTCATTGTGGCAATGCAGAATTGCCTGACAGGTAACAGCACGATAGCTCGACCGGCTCCCGGCGGGTATCGACCGTGCCGGTGCACGTGCAGGCCCGGCGACGGAAAATTGTCGATCTGGACTCCCGTGACCCGTTTCGCTCATCTTCGCTGATCAACGCACCCGGTGCAAGTGGTCACAAAAGTGCGCGCACAAAATTGACCCGTCGAAACACTAGCGCGGCACGAGATTTCGGGGTTGTGATGGAGGGGCAACATCACCTCTCCGAAAGGAAAATCTCGTGGATCCCTACGTGGTTCTGTCTTGGCTCAACGCCGGTTTAGGCGTCGTGGCGAACGGTCTCAGCGTCGCCGGGCAGGTCCTGAGTCTCGTTTTGCCATTCCTCTGATTCGCACGATATGAGACGTGGCTCCCGGCTGCGATGACGCAGCCGGGAACGCCCGCTCTCTCGCGCCCTTAGCGCATTTCTCGATTCCTCATTTCTCCTTCGCGACGAAGGGTTATTCGGCATGCCCACATACCGAAACACCTCACCATTCTCCGCCAATTCTCACCGCCTGACACGGCACTCGCTGCCTAGACGCCACATGCTTGCCGCCGCTGCCGTGCCGATAGCCGTCATGCTGGCCGCTCCCGCCCTGGCCGTTCCCGCGCTGGCCGGGGCCGCCGAGCCCGGCCCGGTGGTCGACCAGCCGGGCGTGACCAACCAGGCGCAACCGGGCACCGCGACACCACCACCCCCGCCGCCTGCGCCGCCGGAGCCTGCGCAGTATCCGCAGCAGCCCCCGGAGGTGCGTAACGGGCCCGCGCCCCGGCCCGCACCGTCGCCGGACCCGGTCGAGCCGGTGGTGCTGGAGGAGCTGCATCTGCCGGTGCCGGTCGAGCCGGTCGCGCCGATCGAACCGCCGCCCGACGAGATCCGGGTCGGGCAGTTCGCGGTGCCGTCACCGCCGTGGCTGCCGGTCGAGGTCCGCGACGCGATCAACGGCACCGCGGCCACGGCCGAGGCGCAGGTCGCGACCGCGCTGGACTCGATCGGGATTCCGCCGGGCCGCTCGGACCGGGTCGCCGGAGCCACCGCCGCCGGGGCCGGGATCGGCGGCGCGATCGGCGGCACCGTCGCCGCCGCCCCAGCCGCAGCCGCCGGAGCGGTCGTCGGTGGCCTGGTCGGTGGCACGGTCGGCGGGATCGCCGGTGCTGTCGCGGGCACGGTCGTCATGGTGCCGGTGATCGGCACCGTCACCTCCGGTGTGGCCGGTACCGCGATCGGCGCGGCAGCCGGGGCAGCGGCGGGCGCGCTGATCGCCGGAGCACCCGCCGCCGTGGGCGGGGCCATCGCTGGGGGCACCGTAGGAGCCGGATTCGGCGCCGGAGTCGGGGTCGATCAGCGATGAGTCGCACCGGGTTACGCGCACGCACGGCGACAGCGGCGGTGCTGGCCTCGCTGGGTGCGAGCGTCCTCGCGACGAGTGCGCCGGCCGAAGGCTCACCGGCCGAGGCTGGTTCGGGGTGTCCGGCGTTGTGGGTGCTCGGCGTCCAAGGCACCGGCCAATCGTCTCCAGCGGCGAGCCGCACCGACGACACCGGTGTGCTCGGCGCGCTGCTGGGCCCGGTGGCCGCAGCGGTCCCGGGACTGGTGCAGCACACCTACATCCCGTATCCCGCCGGGTTCGGCGGCATCCCGGGAGCGGGTGGAGGCTCGGAGCGGTACGTCGACTCGGTCACCACCGCGGTCGCCGAACTCGGCGCCACGGCCTCACAGATCGTGGACCGCTGCCCAGCCACCGAGCTGGCGATGGTCGGGTATTCCCAAGGCGCGCAGATAGTCTCGCAAACCGCCCGAGCGATCGGTGCCGGAAATGGCCCGGTCGGAGCCGACCAGGTCGCCGCGATCGCCCTGTATGCCAATCCGGAACGCCGCGCGGACACGCAAGTGTTCCCGGGACGGCCCGGCCAGCTCACCCCGGATCCCGCGCCGGGCACCGGCGGCGGAGCGGTCGCGACGGTGCACCTCACGTCCGCGCCCGCCTCGGGCAGTGGGATCGCCGCCGACGACGCCGAATACGGGGCGCTCACCGGGAGGGTGGCCGACATCTGCGTCGACGGTGATCTGGCGTGCTCGGCGCCCGAGCACGCGGCGCTGCTGCGAGCTGGTGCCCTGATCGCCGCGCAAGCGGATCTGTCGAACCCGATTGCCGCCGCGTCCACTCTGCAGCAGGTGCTATCCGGCGCGTTGGGGTCCGCGTGGACCACGATGGTGCTCGAAGACGTCGCGGTGGGCCCCGGCACTGTCGATTACAGCCCCCGAAAGTCGTTGTCGCAGCGGCTGATCGACGCCGCCGACCCCCGCATCCCCGCCCCGGCACCCGAGCAGGCCGCTGAGGCGGGAGTGCGCTGGAACCAGATCACCGCCACCGTCGCCGCGCATCCGGGCGAGGTGGTGAAGCTGGCGGGTCAGCTGGCCGCCGCGTGGGGGCAGCTGGTCGCCGACAACAGCGGCCTGGTGGATCCGGCGGTGTGGGCTCGTCTCGCGGCCACGGTGGCTCCGCACACCGGCTACGCCGTGACCGGCCAACTCGTCTCCGGCATCTCCTGGCTGGTTGCTCTCGCCCACGACCTCAGCGAAGGACATCAATGACAACGAAGACAACCGACGCAACGAATTCCGTCACGACCGATACCGAGGTCGGCTTCTACACTCCGCCGCCTCTGAACGACGGGCACCGGCTCGGGGAGATCCTGCGCTTGCGCCCGGCAGCGCTGCCGAAACTGGCGGGTGCGGGTCAGGCGTGGCAGATCCTGTACGTGTCCCGCGACTCCCACGGCGAGCCGATCCCGGTGTCGGGCACCGTGATCACTCCCGAGGCGGCCGGCGATCTCGGCTCGGGCCCGTTGCTGGTGTATCAGCCGAGCTTCCACGGCCTCGGTGCGGACTGCGCCCCATCCCGGTTGCTCGCCGCGGGCACCGAACCCGAGGCGGGGCAGATCAGCGCGGCCCTGGCGCGGGGCTGGCCGGTCGCCGTCGCCGACGGGGAAGGACTCGGGGTGCTCGGGCGCGGGCCGCACACCTTCCTGGCCGGGCGCGCGGCCGGGCAGGTGATGCTCGATCTGGCCCGTGCCGCCGCTCGGATCCCCGCCCTCAATATCGCCGGGTGCCCGATCCTGTTGTGGGGCTACGCGGATGGAGGCCGCGCGGCGGTCTGGGCCGGGGGCCTGCAGCCGAGCTACGCGCCGGAGCTGGACCTGCGCGGGATCGCTGCGGGCGCCGTGGTCGGCGATCTCGGTCCGATCCTGCGGCACGTGGACCAGAGTTCCTGGCCCGGCCTGGGGCTCGCGGCCCTGACGGGCCTGTCCCACGCGCACAACCACCTGCCATTGCGGCACGTGTTCACCGAGACCGCCCGCGAGCTGCTGGCAGATGTGGAAACCGCGAGCCGGAGCCAGCTGTGCAAGCAGTACCGGCAGCCGCTCGCGACCTGGTGTGACCATCCCGACCCGTGGGACGACCCGGTCTGGCGGCACGTCCTCGCGCTCGAACGACCCAGCGCCAGCGGAGTTCCGGCCGTACCGGTGCACCTGTACCACGGCAGCGCGGACACGATCGTGCCCCCCGAGTTCGGCCGCCGCCTCGCCCACGACCTGAAAGCCCGTGGCGCGCACGTGACTTGGCGGGAGTACCGGTCCGATCACCTCCGAGCCGCCCGCAGCGCCACCGCCGCCGTCCTGACCGCCTTCACCAAAGACCTCACCGACGCGACCCGCACCTGACACCACCGCACGACCGTGTCGCCCCCCATGCCAGCCCGAGAGGCCCTGTCCTGCCCGGTGCCCCCTCCGCCGGGCAGGACGGGCGCCACACCGCCACCCAGACCCCTTGTGCCACAAGACGAATCGAACGCTCTTCACGGAGGTACTCATGACCGACTTCTACAGCGCACCGATCCTCTCGCCGAGTTCGCTACCCGGCGACCTGGTGCGGATGCGCCCGACATTCGTCCCCCAGCTGCCGCGCGCCGGGGCGGCCTGGCAGATCCTGTACGTGTCGACCAACACCCGCGGCGACCTCATCCCCGCGTCGGGCACGGTGATCCTGCCCGACACCGACACCGACGTCGCCGATAACGCCAGCGCCTCGGGTCTCGGTCCGGGCGACGGCGGCTTGCTGGTGTACTACCCGGTCTTCCACGGCCTCGGTGGACGCGCGACCTCGCAGATGCTGGCCGTGGGCGACGAGTCCGACACCGCGGAGATCTCCACCGCGCTCGACCAAGGCTGGATCGTCGCGGTACCCGACGGCGAGGGCCTCGGCGTCACCGGCCTCGGCCCGCACACCTTCCTCGCCGCCCACGCCGGCGGACAGATCGTGCTCGACCTCGCCCGCGCCGCCCAAGCCGTCCCGGTCCTGGAAACCGGCCGCTGGTCCATGCCCTCGATGCCGGTGGTGGCCTGGGGCTACGCCGACGGAGGCCGCGCGGTCGCCGCCGCAGCCGAGCTGCACCCGCGCTACGCCCCCGAGCTGGACCTGCGGGGCGTCTGCGCGGGCGCGGTCGCCTCCGACCTGACGGCGCTGGCACCGGCGCTGGCCAGCGGGCCCTTTGCGGCGCTCGGGCTGGCCGCGCTGGTCGGGCTGTCGCAGGCATACCCGCATCAGCGGCTGCGGCACGTGCTCACCGAGGAAGGCCAGCACACGGCAGCCGACGCCGAAACCCTCACCGACGTCGAGCTTTTCGACCGCTACCCGCAGCCGCTATCGCACTGGTGCCAGCGGCCCGACCCCTGGAACGACCTCATGTGGCGACACGTCCTCGAATACGAACGGCTCGCGCATGCCGCGCCCATCGTGCCGCTGCACCTGTATCACGGGCACAACGACGAGATCGTGCCCGTGCGCGCGGGTTTGCGGACCCTGATCGCCTACCGGCAGCGCGGAGCCCAGGTCACCTGGAGCCAGTACGACACCGGACACACCGGCACCGCCCTCGCCGCGATCACCGACGTCCTGAATCGCCTCGCGGACTACCTCGTTCGGGTAGCGAGTCCCGGACCCGTCATCGACGGTCCGGCATCCGTGGTGCGTCCATGACCGGGTTCTGGTCCACGCGGGCTGTTGCGATGGCGTTTACCCGTCGTGCGACCACGACCGACGATATCCGCACGAAAGGGACTGTCCCCTATGACTTCTGATTCGATCTCTACCCGCACACCAGACCTCGCGGCCGACGCCCTCGACACCACCGCTCACGACATCGACCGGATGCCGATGGATGACCGACTCGAGTTCGTGCGTGCTCTCGGACGCCATGGTCGCGAACTCGGCGCAGCTGACGCCACGCCCAGGCTCGAAGGGGTGGTGGCGTTCTTCGGCTCGGCGGGTCTCGCCGGGCCGGGGAGCTGGTTGTCGCGTGTCAACGCGTCGATCCTCGAGGCCGTGGCGCGTGGGATCGTCGTGACGACGGACCCGGGTGCCGACGACTACGGCAATCCGGGGGCACGGGCGTGGGCTGACTACTTGCGTTTGTTCACCTCGGGCCGGTCGGCCGTGGAGCCGAACACGGCCGCGAGAGCGTGGAGTTGGGCGCGGCGGGTGTCGGTCGATGCCGGGACGCGGTGGGCGGCTGACTGCGGCACCGAACCGACTCCGGTCGAACAGCGGTTCGTGACGATCGCCGACGTGTGCACTCTCGCCATCGCGCACCGTCCGGTGCTCGATCTGCTGGTCACCTATGCCGGGGTGCTCGGCCCGAGTCTCGCCGGCATCGACCGCGCCATTGTCGATCGGCTCTGCGACCCGGCCGACGCCGAGACCGCTCGCCGCGGCTGCGAAATCGCCTACGCCGCCGCCAATCTCAACCCTGACGCGACCTGCGGCACGCAGGAGCATCGGCTGCTTCCCCTGATCCGGGGAATGCTCGACGTGCTGGCGATACACCCATGACCGGTTCGGGGACAGCCGCCTGTGCCCGCCTCACCCCTCCGGCAGGCACGGGCAGGCCCGGAACTCAACCAAAGGGTAGGTGAATGCGGTTGTCTGGCAACACGTCCGACAGCGACGAGTGGGCGTGGCTGAATACCCCACCTCCGCCCGCCGAGGAGTCAGGCTCCGACCCGGTCCCGGACCCACGCCCCGGCATCGACAGCACGTCCGAACGCCTTCTTCCGGAACAGGACTGGGTCGGCACGCTCCCGGCGGATCTGCCGCCGAGCTCGAGCCCACGACGAGGGCGATGGCGTGAGCTGGCGCGCCAGGTGCCGGTGCGTGCTGTGGCCGGTCTGGCCGCGGTGATCGCCGTGGCTGTAGGCGTGGTGGTCGCTGCGCGGGGGCCGCACGGCCCCGAGCCCGAGGCCCCAGCGCCGACATCGGCTTCGGCCACACCGGCAGCGGACGCGTGTGCGGGGCTGTCGGGCACGGAGGTCACCGACCGTGCCGGTGATCGCACCACCCTGCCCGGCGTGATCGCCACCTTCGAGCACGCCTACTACACCCAGCGGTCGGCGGACGCCGCCATGACGGTGGTCGCCCCCGAATCCGGCATCACCGTGCAGTCGCTGGCCGACGGGATCGCCACGATCCCCGTCGGCACCCTCCACTGCGTCGCGATCACCCCCGCCACCCCGGTCTCCCAGAGCACCGCGAGCGTCCACATCGTCGAACTACGCCCCGACGGCAAACGCGTGGACTACCTGCAAGTGATCAACACCATCACCGGACCCGACGGCGGGCTGCTGATCAGCCACGTCCAAGGACAGGGCTGACAGCCATGGCGGCCCCGTCGAGCGAAATTCCTTCCCCTCCAAGGCATCTGGCCCGAGCATGCCCGCGATCGGCGCTGTGCGTGGTGGCCGGTGCCCCGCGACAGCGAAGGACCCCGTGCCGATGACTTCTCCCGACTTCCACCCCGCGACCGTCGCCGCCGACGACGGTGCGCGCCTGGCCGTGACCCGCGTCGGACCGCTCGATGCGGCGGCCACCGTGGTGTACGTACATCCGCTGCTGGCGGACCGCGGATTCTGGGCACCGGTGACCGGGGAAGTGCACCAGCGGCTGTGCGGCGCGGTCGCGCAGCTCACCTACGACCAGCGCGGCCACGGTGACTCCGACCGGCCGAATCCGCGGGAGGTCACCAGTTTGCGGCGGCTGGCCGATGACCTGGATGCCGTGCTCGCGCACGCGGACGGTTCGGTGGTGCTGGTGGCGCACTCGACCGGCGCGCAGCTGGTGTACGCCTACGCCATCGCGCACCCCGACCGCGCCGCCGCCTTGTCCGGGCTGGTGTTGCTCAACGCTGCCGCCCAATACCCTTCGCTGCCACGGTACTTACGCACGTGGCCACCGCAGCTGATCCGGCTGCGGCGCTACCGGGCCCTGGACGTGTTCACCGCAGCAGGCGAGGCCGCGGTGAGACACCGCCTCCAGCACGACGATCACCAGCTGGCTCTGAGCCCCGGCACCGATCCGAGGGTCGCCATCGACATCCTCGGCGCACACTCTGGATTCGGCCTGTCCACCGGAGTCGCCAGGTTGCTGCGGCCGATCCCCTCGATCGTCCTGGCGGGGGAGCGCGACACACTCGTGCCCCCGCAGCGCGCGGTCGCGCTGGCCGACGCGCTGTGGGCCGACTACGACCTCCTGCCCGGCGGCGGGCACCACCTGCCCCACACCCACTGCACCCAGGTCACAGACACCGTCACCGCTCTCCTCGACCACGCTCTGCGCGTCCACCTCGAACACTCGAGTCCGGCGATCACCCGCGGCCCCCGCATCGAGCCCGGGAGGGCGTGACGTGAAAACTATCCCCGAACGACCGTGATGACTTGGGCCGCAGCACAATCCACCGGCGGATCTGAGCACCCGCTGCTGATCGCGGTGACGGGTCTCGGGCCACGTAGCGGTGTCACCACCACCGCGGTCGCGCTCGCGCACGCCTGGCCCGGTACGCCACCAGCTGTCCTGGTCGAGGCCGATCCGGCG
The DNA here is from genome assembly GCF_029869545.1 of Nocardia wallacei. GTDB lineage: Bacteria > Actinomycetota > Actinomycetes > Mycobacteriales > Mycobacteriaceae > Nocardia > Nocardia wallacei_A. The sequence goes on from NZ_JARWQD010000154.1 coordinate 10,187, forward strand.
GGCGGCACGCTCGCGGCGGTGGCCGGCACCGACCCGTACCTCGGGCTGGCGAGCCTCGCGCGCGCCGCACGATCCGGAACACCACGGATACGGATCGCCGAGCACCTGCAGTTCCTCCCCGGCGGCCCCGGATTCCTGGCCGCGCCACCCACCGCCGACGCCAGCCGAGCCGGGTGGGTCACGACATTGCTGACCGGCCCCGACCACGATCGCCGCCTCGGCGATCTGGCGGCCTGGCGCGGGCTGGGAGCTGCGGTATTCGCCGACTGCGGGGCACCCGAGCCCGGCTCGGCACTCGCACCGATCCTGGCCGCCGCCGACTGTTGCCTGGTCGTGGTCCGCACCGACCTCACGGACCCGACCTCGGCCGGCCACCGGATCCGCGACCTCACCGCCGGATGCCGACGCCGCGCCGTGCTGCTCCTCGGCCCCGGCCGCGACTACGCCAGCCACCTCGCACTACCGGTGCTGGGACACCTTCCCCTCCACCAGCGTTCGGCCATTACCCTCCTCCACCGCACCCGGCCACCGCACCACCGCAACCGGCTCCTCGCACCCGCGGCCGAGATCGCCACCACCCTGCACGACCACCTCCGCCCGACCCCACCGGCGACCCCGCCCACCGCCACCGACACCGGAAGTGGTGCCGAGCCCGCACTTCCGCCCGGTAGGCGTCGCGTGCGCATCCCCGGCCGCCGCGAATCCGCCCGCCCGACGGTCTACCGGATCGAGCTGCCCACCCCACCGCCCGCACCGGACCCGGCCCGCACCGACACCGACCCCACCGACACAGACCCTGCCGAAACGACGGCGACCGTCGCCACGGCGTCGCGTCCCGCACCGCCGCACACCTCTACGCCCGCACCTGCCGTATCGCGCGACATTCCGACCGACTCCGCGCCGCGCCCCGTACCGCCGCCGAATCGCGAGCCGGTCGAGCCCGCAGTCCGCCCCGGGGAGCCCGGGTTGGCGATCCGGGTCTTCGGTTCGACCCGGGTGCTGTGGCGGCCCGCCGACCCGCCCCCAGCCGGGACCCCCGGGGTCGAGATCACGCGCCTGCTACAGCCGCGCAGCCGCGAGCTGCTCACCGTGCTCGTCCTGCATCCCGACGGGCTGAGCCGCGACGAGCTGATCGACGCACTGTGGGGACAGCACCCACCCGACCGGCCGGGGACCGCGCTCACCAACGCCCTGGGCCGCCTGCGCGGCGCCGTGGCCGCAGCCACCGGCCACAAGACAGCGTTGCGCATCGAGGACCGGCCCCGGTATCGCCTCGACCCGACCGGCCTGACGGTGGACTTCTGGGAATTCACCGCCGCCGTCGCGAGGCGCCGCCGCAGCAGCGCCGAACCCGACCACATCGCCGCCAGCAGACGCATCCTCGATATCGCCACCGTGACCGCCACGCTGGCCGCCGACCTGTCCGCCCCTTGGGTCGAACCGCTGCGGGAAGCCGCTCGCCGCAACACCCTCAACGCGCTCGGCTGGCTGGCCGCCCACACCGTCACCGAGGACCCCCGCACCACCCTCGGAATGCTCGAAACAGCCGTCGAAACCGACCCCTACAACGAACCCCTCTGGCAAGACATCCTGCGCCTGCACGCCAAACTCGGCGAATACGACGCCCTCATCCGCACCTACTCACTCCTGAGTAGAAAACTCGCCGAAATCGACGCCACACCGAGCCCCGAAACACGGCAACTCCTCGAACACCTCCGCCACAACACGAGATGAACGCCAACCGCCGCCTGCGCCCCCGTACCAGCACTCCCGCAACTCGGCGATACCGGGCAGATGCCACACCGGAGAAGGAAGCGATGCCTCTGCTCGCGTCCCCTGCGAAACGCGCCACCAGACATCGGTTGTCGTTCGTTGAATCCGGTCCCGCCAACCATTTCCGCCCTATAATGGAAAGCGCGGAAACATGCGTACAGATTTCCACGGGGAAACCCGCAGAAGCCTGCTCGCCGATCGGCGCAACGGAATGGTTCACGTATCCGGAAAGATTCTGGAATCGCGTTCGGATGGACATTTGCGGCTCCACCCGAGCCGCTGTGATCCTACGACTCCGTTCCGTGGTCCATTCCGTGGTCAGGTGGGGGGTCCGTTCCGTCGTCCGATCAAACCGGACCACCCTGCGACGACGTATCGCCTGGTAGAGGCATGTTTCTGCGGCTCGGTGTCCCCCAGGATCACATACCCACAGAACGTAGGTACGTGATCGGCCACCGGCTGCCACCGGGTCTCGCACCGCGGATGCCTCCCATTACTTTGGGTGTTTCTCCGTTCCCGCGGCCTTTGTTTCCCATTATTGAATTCAATTTCTTCTTTCGCGTTTCGGTTTTGTTCTGTTTTGACCGTCGGCGGGGTCGGTGGGCGCGTTTCAATCGGGATTTGCGCCGCCAATTTCGGGGCGAGTCCGAAAAATTCCCGAAAATTGGGTGCTTTTCGGGTTGCATCCGCATGGCGGATCGAGTTAGTTTCGTTGTGCCCCCGGAAAATCCGGGAAATCAGCAATCCGAATGTGTTTCGCGCCCGGCGTATGCGATGATCCGCCGTGATCCGCCGTGATCCGGCGCGCCTGAAATGGGGAGGTTAATGCCATGACTGTATTCGAGTTGAACGACGACGAGATTTTTGTCGCGCTGCTGTCGCAGGACGGGGACGAACTCGGTTACGACGATTTCGACGACTTCGATACCGCCCGCGAATGGGCCGACAAGCACATTCGCGACGCCGTGACCAACAGCGGTGCCGTTTGGGACTTCCGTGTCCATGTGTTGCGCGTGGACTACGACGAATTCGAATCCGAATCGTGGGGCGTGGATGCCGATGCGATCGTGGCGCGCGCCAGCTGGGACCGTGCCGCCGGATCGGTCACGTGGCAAACCGTCGGCCCGTTCGACCTCTGACCCGCAACCCCCGGGGCCCCGGGGGCGCGCGCCCCCGCCCCCCGGTTAGCCCCCCCGAAAGAAAAAGACACCA
>NZ_JARWQD010000155.1 GCF_029869545.1 Nocardia wallacei
ATCCGTGCTGCGCCGTGCCGCTTCGGCATCGGGCCAGACCGGCTGGTGCAATGCGGGGAGGTCGGCGCTCACCGTCGGCGGGGTTCCCGATTCGTGCGGCCGACCACCGGACGCGCCTGCGAGGATGGGCGCCGCCTCGCCGGTTCCGTTATCGCCCCTGTCCGGCGAGACGAGGTCCGGATTGAAGCATTCCCTGATGTAGCACGCCGGTTCGTCGCCGACATGGATCACATAGTCCTTGGTGACACAGGACCGGCCATCGATCCAGTCGGCGAACCCCGCCCACAGCACTCGGCGCGATTGGGTCACACCTCGAGACGCGAGGTGATAACCGATCGGGCCGGGGCCGTCGATACCGAATCGGGCGGCCGAATCACACGGGATCACAACATGATTCATCGATACCAGGGCCAGGTCCGGATCGACCAGACCGGAGCGGCGCACGAGGACCTCACGCTCCCCGTCGAGGCACAGCGACCTCGCCACCGTGTCGGAAACGCTGTCGGCCGATACCACTTCCTGACGCAGTACCCTGATGCGCAATGTCCGGCCCAGCGACGCCTCCAGCAGGGAAGTCGTCAGCCCGTCATTGGCCACCAACATCCTTGCCATCGGATCCGCGAATGCCGCCGTGAACCGAGAGCCACCCCGGAACGGCATACCGACTGCCGCCCGGATGGCTTTCTCGCCCTGATTCAAAACCACGGTGATGCCACTTTCGAAATCGCCGCCCGGATCGGCGGGTGCAGCCAGAGCGTCCCACACCATCGGCGACAACGCCTTCCCGAACTCCCCTGTCGCGCACACATTTAAGAAGCACGAAACGTACCCGGTCATCCGGCCAAGTTCGTATTACGACGGTGCAAACAACCGCAAAGCTTCAACATTGTCGCCGCATAGCGTCGACGAATTCCTTGCCCAGCGCACCAGCCTGGGTGCTGATACTGTCGGGGGTCATGTCAGCGCCCAAGGCATCCGAGCACGTCGAGGACGCCGCCCCGGCCCGCCGTACCGCCGGGCGCATCACCGGCGGCATCGTTCTGATCCTGGTCGCGACAGCCTTGCTGTTCGTCGGTATCCAGGCGATTGTCGAGCCAGCCGCTGTCGTCGCCAAGTCCTCGGACACCGCGCGCAGTCCGGACACCGACGGCGAGGCACAATTCGGCGGCCTGCTGCTGTGCTTCTTCGGGCTCTCGGTGCTGGGCTTCGGCATCGGTCTGTTCGGGAAGAAGTGACGAACGAGGAACGGCCTCCCATACAATATTTTTGGGTGGGAGGCCCTTGGGGTACTAGGTTAGGCGGGGGCGGGTGGGCCGCGATTTATAGCCGGGGGCGAGGGACTTTCCGCCCC
>NZ_JARWQD010000156.1 GCF_029869545.1 Nocardia wallacei
CCCCCCCCCCCCCCCCCCCCCCCCACTACAGGATCAGTTCGGGGGGTCCGGCAGGACGCGTAGGTGGCCTCGGCGGCCGGTTCGGGTGGGGCGGCCCGGGCGGGTGGGGCGGGAGGGGGCCGGGGGGTAGTCGGAGTACCCGTGTTGTTCGGGCTCGGGGGCGCGGCGGCGCATTCCGGCCTCGCGCACGGCCTCGGCGAGTGCGGTCAGATCGTCGTCGTCCGGTGTGCTGGAGGAGAATCCGCCCTCGTGGCGGACCATGTCCCAGCCCTTCGGGGCGGTGATCCGGGAGGCGTGGGTCTCGCACAGATCCCAGGAGTGCGGCTCGGCGACGGTGGCCAACGGGCCGACGACGGCCGTCGAGTCGGAGTACACATAGGTCAGCGTCGCGACGGCCGGGTTCTTACAGCCTGGTCGGCAGCAACGACGCAAGGGAATCACGCCATGGAGAGTAACGCCCCGCACGCCCGCGCGCCCAGAGACACGCTCGACGGGCCGAAGGTTACTGGTTCGCGGCGCTCGACACCGGTTTACTAGATTCGACACATGACCCGTTCACGGAAGCGGCGGCCGCCGACGGCGCGGTCGGTGATACGTCGTGGGCGCGGGGTTCGAGGACCCGTGCTGCCGCCGACCGTGCCCGCCTGGCGCACCCGCGGCCAGCAGTTCGACCGGCTGGTGCTGGAGGCGTTCGCGCCGCTGGACGGCCGCTGGCACGACCGCCTCACGAAGCTGGATATCGCGGTCGACGATGTGCCGAAAATCCGTCCGCTGCACCCGGATTCGGTCTCGTGGCCGGACGAGGTGGTGGCCGACGGCCCGGTGCCGCTGTCGCGGCTGATCCCGGCCGGAGTGGACCGGCACGGGGCCGCGACGCGGGCGCGCGTGGTGCTGTTCCGCAAACCGCTGGAGCTGCGCGCCAACGACCCGGACGATCTGGTGGAGTTGCTGCGCGAGGTGCTCGTCCAGCAGATCGCCACCTACCTCGGCGTCGACCCGGACGTCATCGACCCGGAGGAATAGCCGGGACGACAACGGAGGGGCGGCAGCCCCGCATCAGGTGTGTACCCGCATCAGGTGTGTGGCCGGAGTTCGGCCGAATCCGGTACTCGCGAGAAACCCTCGTGTACCGCGAAACCTCTTGTCGCGGTATCGCTTTCGTGCGAGTTGTCGCGGCGGACCGGGCGCCGCCGTGGAGGCGCCGGGGAATTCCCGGGCTCCACGGTTCAGCTGATGCCGCGCTTGAGGCGTCGGCGTTCCCGCTCGGACAGGCCGCCCCAGATGCCGAAGCGCTCGTCGTGGGCGAGTGCGTACTCGAGGCATTCGTCGCGGACCTCGCAACCCATGCAGATCCGCTTCGCCTCCCGGGTCGATCCGCCCTTCTCGGGGAAGAACGCCTCGGGATCGGTCTGGGCGCACAGCGCCCGTTCCTGCCACTGTTCCTCGATGGTGTCGAACATCGTGTCGAAGTCCGTGACGATGAGACTCAGCTTCGGCGGTTCAGGCTTGTGCTGAGTGCGTGCCCACTGTCCTCCTTGTGGCGCCGGATTGCCCGACTCCTCCCCAGTAGTCACTGTCTCACCCCCCTCTCGTTGGTCGTTACGGAAGTCAGCGAAGGCGCGAGGTGCTGCGCCTGCTGTGGAATCGGTTTGCGATACACCGCCAGGGTTGCCCGACGGGGCCAGCTCTTCGGCCATCGCTCCGCCTCCTCACTGTGTGTTAGCGCAGAATGATTTTCCGTCGGAACCGATCTGCCCACCGACGGCCCAACACCGCGACGTTGTCCCGCGGACATCCCCGAGCTCGTCATTCCGATGCGAACGGGTGTTCGAAACTTGGCCCGCGCCTTGCACTCTCGCGCCGACCCGGAATGACATGCCTGTGATTAGACACGCCGGACGCGGCGATGGTCAAGCTGCCGACACAATTCCGTTACTATCCGCCGCCGGTTTCGATGCGGTTCGGTGACCCTCGAGTAGCAAATGAGCAGCAAATATGCTCCGCGGCGTGACCTTCGCGGCACCGCATAGGCTGTGCGGATGTGACTGGAGAACAAGCGGACATCGCACCCGAGATCGGCCCGCGCATTGCCGTGCTGGTCGGCGGAGTCGGTGGCGCGCGCTTCCTGCAGGGCGTGCGCGAACTGCTGCCCGAGGCCGACGTTTCGGCCATCGTCAACGTCGGCGACGACGTGTGGATGCACGGGCTGCGCATCTGCCCCGACCTGGACACCTGCATGTATACGCTCGGCGGCGGCATCGACACCGAACGCGGCTGGGGGCGGCAGGGTGAAACCTGGCACGCCAAGGAGGAGCTGGCGAAATACCGTGCCCAGCCGGATTGGTTCGGGCTCGGTGATCGCGATATCGCCACGCATCTGGTCCGCAGCGAAATGTTGCGCGCAGGATACCCGCTGTCGGCGGTTACCGAAGCGCTGTGCAACCGGTGGCAGCCGGGCGTCAAACTGCTCCCGGCAACCGACGACAGATGTGAAACGCACGTTGTCATCAGTGATCCCGACAGGCCTGGCGAACGTCGCGCGATTCATTTTCAGGAGTGGTGGGTACGCTATCGCGCGAACGTCGAGACCCATGGATTCGTCACAATCGGGGCGGATCAGGCCAAACCGGCGCCAAATGTGACGCAAATCATAGCCGACGCCGACGTGGTGCTGCTGGCCCCCTCCAACCCGGTGGTCAGCATCGGCGCCATCCTCGCCGTGCCGGGTATTCGCGGTGCGCTGCGGACCACCCGCGCGAGGGTGGTGGGGCTGTCGCCGGTGATCGACGGAAAACCGTTGCGCGGCATGGCCGATGAGTGCCTGTCGGTGATCGGCGTGCAGACCTCCGCGGAGGCGGTCGGCGGCTACTACGGCGCCCGCTCGGACACCGGCATCCTGGACGGCTGGCTGGTGCACTCGACCGATACCGCCGAGGTGCCCGGCGTCGAGGTGCGCAGCGTGCCGCTGTTGATGACCGATCCCGCCGCGACCGCCGAAATGGTACGCGAGGCACTGGATCTCGCGGGGGTGAAGCCGTGAGTGAACCGATGCCGTTCTCCGCGGGCGATCACGCTCGCGGCGGTGCGCTGACCATACTTCCCGTGACCGGGCTGCCCGAGTTCCGTCCCGGCGACGATCTCGCCGAACATCTTGCCGCACAGGCGCCCTGGTTGCGCGACGGCGACGTGCTGGTGGTCACCAGCAAGATCGTCGCCAAGGCCGAGGGGCGCATCGTCGCCGCGCCCGCCGACCCGGAGGAGCGAGATACGCTGCGGCGCAAGCTCGTCCGCGAGGAGGCGGTGCGGGTGCTGGCCCAGAAGGGCCGGACGCTGATCACCGAGAACCGGATCGGCATCGTGCAGGCCGCCTCCGGTGTCGACGGTTCGAACGTCGAACAGGGCGAACTGGTGCTGCTGCCCGCCGATCCCGACGGCAGCGCGAAGGCGCTGCGCTCCGCGCTGGCCGCCCGGCTGGGCGTGGACGTCGCGGTGGTCATCACCGACACCATGGGCCGAGCCTGGCGGATCGGCCAGACCGACGCCGCCATCGGTGCGGCCGGGCTGCGCGTGATCCACGACTATGCGGGCGCGGTCGACGGCCAAGGCAACGAGCTGCAGGTCACCCAGGTCGCGGTCGCGGACGAACTGGCCGCGGCGGCCGATCTGGTGAAGGGGAAGCTGGGCGGCGTCCCGGTCGCGGTGGTGCGCGGGTGGGCGTCCACCGATGACGGTTCCACCGCCGCGGCCCTGCTGCGCCGCGGTGCGGAGGACCTGTTCTGGCTGGGTACCGCCGAGGCCATCGAGCGCGGCCGCGACGAGGCGATACTGCTGCGGCGTTCGGTCCGGCAGTTCGCCGATACCCCCGTGGAACCCGAGCTGATCCGGTCCGCGGTCGCGGTGGCGCTGACGGCCCCCGCGCCGCACCACACCCGCCCGGTCCGTTTCGTCTGGTTGCGGCGCAACGGATTACGCGAGCAGCTGCTGGAGGCGATGGCCGACAAGTGGCGCGCCGATCTCACCGCCGACGGGCTGTCTCCGGAACGGGTGGAGCGCCGGATCGCCCGCGGCCGGATCCTGTTCGACGCCCCCGAGGTGATCATCCCGTTCTGCGTGCCCGACGGTGCGCACGCCTATCCGGACGAGCGCCGCCGTGCCGCGGAGTCGACGATGTTCACCGTGGCGGTCGGCGCGGCCGTGCAGGGCCTGCTGGTCTCGCTCGCCACGAAAGGCGTCGGCAGCTGCTGGATCGGTTCCACTATCTTCGCACCGGAGATCACCCGCGAGGTGCTGGGCCTGGAGCCGGATTGGAACCCCCTGGGCGGCATCGCGATCGGCTATCCGACCGAGGAGCTGACGCCGCGCGAGCCACGGGATTCGAGGTTCGGACTGCTCGAGCTGTGAGGCCCGCTCGCCAACTATCGAAGGGAACAGATGACTGCGGAATCGCTCCATGAGTCGGCCACCGACGTGCTGGAAACCTGGTCTCCCCCAACGAGTTCGGACCAGTCGATCCGGCAGGCGATGCTCGCGTTCCTGGGTTCGGCCCCGCGCGGGTGCCTGCGCGAGCACGCGCCCGGCCACATCACGGCCTCGGCGATGGTGTTCTCCCACGACGAGCGCGAGGTGCTGCTGACCCTGCATCCCCGCGTGGGCCTGTGGATCCAGCTCGGCGGTCATTGCGAGGAGAGCGACGAGACCGTACTCGGCGCGGCCCTGCGCGAGGCCACCGAGGAGTCCGGCATCGAGAACCTGACGATCGAACCCGGCCTCTACGGCATCCAGGCCCACCCCATCACCTGCTCCCTCGGCGTCCCCACCCGCCACCTGGACCTGGTCTTCAAGATCAAGGCCCCGCAGGGCGCCACCCCCGTCCGCAGCTCGGAATCCACCGACCTCCGCTGGTGGCCCGTAACCGCCCTCCCCACCGACACCGACCTCATCCTCCACTGACCGACGGGAATGATGGCGGCCGGGCCGCGGCGACGGGATCCATGGAAGCGGGGGGGGGGGGGGGGGGGGGGGGGGGGGGGGGGGGGGGGGGGGGGGGGGGGGCGGGGGGGCCCCCCCCCCCCCCCCCCCCCCCCCCACGGCGGTGTTCTATCGCGATCGGCAGGGACTGATGCTGCGCATCGGTAACTGGGCGGTGCATCTGGACGAGCCAGGAGTCACTGTCGACTGGGCCCGCACGGGCGAGGCTTCCGCACAATTCCGGGTGCTGTTCGACGGGGTTCCGCTGTGCGACATGCGTTATCGAAGTACATTGTCCGACAACGACATCGGCATGTTCGTGCACGATGTGCTGGGTAACGCGGCGCGCCGATCGCGGCTGTTCGCGGGTGCTGTGCGCTGACCGGTTGCTGACGTTCTCGAAGGCCCGTCAGTCGTGTATGTCGGCGCGGCGGTGGTGTTCGGTCATGGTTGTCAGAGGCACGATGCCGGTCCAGCCGCATGGGCGGTCGCAGGAGGCGAAGACGGTTCGGGTGTCGCGCAACGTTGTCGAAGCCCTTGCGGGGTAACCGCATTCGGGGCATTTGCCGAAATAGTCGAGGATCTCCCGCAGCTCCGATGTCGCGGTGGGTGGAAGGCGTTTGCGCATTCTGGTCTATCTCCCGGCCCGGTCGGGGCCTGCTGTTCAGTCGTGAGTCGTGCTCGACGTTAGCCGGATCGGCACCACGCCATCGCCATTCCGGATCCCGCTGGAGGTTTCACAAACCACGCCCGCGCGCCTTCCCATCCGACCACAGTCGGCGGAGGAATCGTGTTGCCGGGCTCAGGCTTCCAGCAGGATCGTCACCGGGCCGTCGTTGACCAACTCGATCTGCATGTGGGCGCCGAATCGGCCGCTGGCGACGGTGGCGCCCAGCGCGCGCAGGGTGTCGGCGAAGGCGTCCACCAGGGGTTCGGCGATCGGTCCCGGCGCGGCGGCCGACCAGGACGGTCGGCGGCCCTTGGCCGTGTCGGCGTAGAGGGTGAACTGGCTGACCACGAGGATCGGAGCGTTCAGATCGGCGGCGGAGCGTTCGCCGTCGAGGATCCGAAGCCGGAACAGCTTGTCCGCCAACGTTTTCGCGGTACCTGCCGTGTCGTCGTGGGTAGCCCCGACGAGTGCGAGCAGGCCGTGTGGCGCGCCGGTGGCGGCGGGATCGATCCGCCCGACGATCTCATCATCGACCGTGACCTGCGCCGAGGTCACCCGCTGCACAAGGACTCGCATGTCCGCGATCATCGCAGATGGACGGCTCGACTTCCCGCACCCCCTGTTGGTTCCCGCATACGTTTCAGGCGCTTGCAGGGGGTGCGTGGTCACGCAAGGGGTGCGGGGGCACGCAAGGCGGGACGGTTATGGCTCGCTAGTCGGTGGGACGTAGGCGGGTTGTGGGGGTGGTGGGGGCGGACTGTTCGCCCTGGAGTTCGTCGAGGCCCCTGGTTGCGTGTTCGAGGTACCGGCCTACGAATCGGTTGACCAGTTCGGCGGATACCCGGCCGGGCAGGGATCGGGTGGTGGCCAGCTGCTCGGAGAATTCGGCCAGGTCGTGGGCGGTTTGCCCGGACTGCTGGTATCGCTGGACCGCGGTGCTCTCGAACAGGTCGACGAAGCGCCGGGCGATGTGGTCGCAGTCGGCGCGCAGCCGTTCCAGCTCGTCGAGCACGCGCACCTGCGGCGCCCCCGACATCATCAGCTGTTCGGCGAACCGGACGAGCTGCGGATCGCTCTCGCGATAGGTGGTGGCGTCGAACGGCTCGTACAGCCCGGCCGCCACGACGCGGGCCAGTCCGTTCGGGACCTCGCCGTAGCGGGCCGCGAGATCCGTTGCGGCAATGGTCTTTTCGGACGGCTGACGGGGTTGCGGCGTGGTGCCGCGCGGCGGTGCGCCCTCCGCCTCGAGGCTGACGCCGAGGACGTCGCCCAGATCGTCGCCGCGGTCCCAGGCGTCGAGCAGCTCCCGGATGCCGCTCAGTTTGATTCCGCGATCCATGAGCCGGCTGATGATGCGCACGCGGTTCAGGTGCTGCGGGCTGTAGATCCCGGTCCTGCCCTTCAAGCGCGGCGGCGGCAGCAGGCCGCGCTCCTGGTAGGCCCGCAGGCTGCGCACGGTCATGCCGGATTCGCGCGCCAGCTCGTCGATCGTGAACTCCGCACCCGATGTCATGTCTCAAGGAAACCACACCGGAACGCCCGTCGGCCCCGTGTGAGCTCGGTAGGTGCCCTGGTCGGGCGGGTGTCGCCGGGGCAAACGGCGCCCGCGCGTGTCTCCTGGTAATTTGCTGCCGATCGCTATTGCCGGGCAATCGTTTTCGGCCGTTCGGCTCGAGTTTCCGCGATGTTACGAATTTCGTCCCCACGTTGTATATGCCATCGATTGGAGGTATGTTCCATGGACTGATGGTATGATCGGCATCACAGGAGAGGTCTAGTTATGACCACCGTTCAACACCCGCCGGAGACGGAGGCGGCCGCGCGTGGCTTGGACGCCGAGGACGCGGGTTATCACAAGGCGTTGCGGCCTCGCCAGCTGCAGATGATCGCGATCGGCGGGGCGATCGGCACCGGGCTTTTCCTGGGGGCCGGTGGCCGACTGCACGAGGCGGGCGCCGGGCTGTTCGTCGCCTACGCGGTGTGCGGCATCTTCGTGTTCTTCATTCTGCGGGCGCTGGGTGAGCTGGTGCTGCACCGCCCGTCGTCGGGTTCGTTCGTGTCCTACGCGCGTGAGTTCTACGGGGAGAAGCTGGCGTTCGGCGTGGGCTGGATGTACTTCTTCCACTGGTGTATGACCGGCATCGTCGACATCACGGCGATCGCGACCTACGTCCACTACTGGGGTGCGTTCAAGGTGATCCCGCAGTGGACCATCGCGCTGATCGCCCTGGCGGTCGTGGTCGCCATCAACATGGTGTCGGTGAAGTGGTTCGGTGAGATGGAGTTCTGGGCGGCGCTGATCAAGGTGGTCGCGCTGGTGAGCTTCCTGATCGTGGGCACGGTCTTCCTGGCGGGGCGCTTCACCATCGAGGGCGCGCAGACCGGTATCAGCGTGATCAGCGAGCACGGCGGTCTGCTGCCGAACGGCTCATTGCCGCTGGTGTTGTCCATTACCGGCGTGGTCTTCGCTTACGCCGCGGTGGAGTTGATCGGCACCGCCGCCGGTGAGGCGGAGAACCCCGAGAAGATCATGCCGCGCGCGATCAACTCGGTCATCGCCCGCATCGCGCTGTTCTACGTCGGTTCGCTCGTGCTGCTGGCGCTGCTGCTGCCCTTCACCGCGTTCAAGTCCGGTGAGAGCCCGTTCGTGACGTTCTTCTCCAAGCTCGGCGTCGGTGGCGCCGGTACGGTGATGAACCTGGTCGTGCTGACCGCGGCGTTCTCGAGTCTGAATGCCGGGTTGTATTCGACCGGCCGGATCCTGCGGTCGATGTCGATGAACGGCAGTGCGCCGTCGGTGGCATCGCGGATGTCGAAGCAGGGCGTTCCCTACGTGGGCATTCTCGCCACCGGCACGATCGCGCTGGCCGGTGTCGGGCTGAACGCGATCGTTCCGGAGAAGGCGTTCGAGATCGTGCTGAACATGTCGGCGCTGGGCACCATCACGGCGTGGGCGGCCATTCTGCTGTGCCAGATGAAGCTGGTGCGGTGGTCGAAGGAAGGTCGCGCGGAGCGTCCGTCCTTCCGGCTGATGGGTGCGCCCTACACCAATATCGCCGCGTTGATCTTCATGGCGATCGTGGTGGTGCTCATGCTGTTCGGTAAGGACGACACCCAGCGCGGGGCCGTCATCGCGATGGCGGTGATCATGGTGCCGCTGCTGGTGGGCGGCTGGTTCCTGGCGCGCCGCAAGGTGCTGCACGTGGCGGCGCTGCGCGAGGGATACACGGGCCAGTTCCCCGTGCTCGCCGAGCGGCCGCTCGAGCATCGCGAGGATCGCGCCGAGGAGTCTTCCGAATCGAGTGCCCACCCCGAACCCCGCGATGAGGCAGAATCGCGGTAATACCCGTCGGTCCCGACTCTGTGACGCCGCATGGGACCGGCCCCGGTCGCTCCGCGGGACGGATTATCCCCGCCCCGCGGGGCGGTTCAGGTTACGGGTCGGCTCGATAGGTTGAGAGGGTCACATGCCGGACGATGCCACCGCATCCGACCGCCTGTGCCCGCAGCCGTGGGCATCACGTCAACTGCGCGAGGCCGACGGCTACCGGTGGGGCACTCGCGGCGCCACCGGGACCAGCCCGTGGTCGCCCGAGTTCGAGAGTTCGGGCCGGTCGGGCAATCAGGGGGCCGAGTTCGAAGGTTCCGGCCGGTCGGGCAATAAGGGGGCCGAGTTCGAGAGTTCGGGGTGGTTGGGCAATCAGGGGGCCGAGTTCGAAGGTTCCGGCCGGTCGGGCAACGAGGGGGCGGAGTTCGAGGGTTCGGAGAGGGCTGGGGTCGAGGGCGGGGATCCCGGGTCGAATCGTGAGGGGGGTCGGTCTCGGCCCAGCGTGCGGCGGCTCGGTGCCGGGCTGGTCGCGCTGCCCGAGTTCCGTTCCACCGATCCGGGCACCGCGATGCTGGTGGATCCCGAGGTGCCCGAGGACAAGCGGTTCTGCTGGAAATGCTCGCAGCCGGTCGGCCGCTCCGGCGCGACCGGCCCGGCCCGGACCTCCGGCACCTGCGCGTCGTGCGACGCGCCGTTCAACTTCCGCCCGCTGCTCGATCCCGGCGATGTCGTCGCCGATCAGTACGAGGTGCAGGGCTGCCTCGCCTACGGCGGGCTGGGCTGGATCTACCTGGCCCGCGACCGCAACGTCGCCCGGCGCTGGGTGGTGCTCAAGGGCCTGCAGAACCCGCTGGATTTCGAGGCGAACGTGGTGGCGCTCGCCGAACGCCAATTCCTTTCGGAGATGGCGCATCCCGCGATCGTGAAGATCTTCAACTTCGTCACTCATCGAGCCGGAGACGGCGCCTCGTGCGGCTATATCGTCATGGAGTACATCGGCGGCCGCTCGCTGAAGACCGTGCTCGACATGCACGCGCCGCGTCGCATGCCGGTCGCCGAGGCCATCGCCTACGTGATGGAAATCCTTCCGGCACTGGACTATCTGCATTCGTTCGGGCTGGCGTACAACGACCTGAAACCGGACAACATCATGGTGAGCGAGGACGAGGTCAAGCTCATCGACCTCGGCGCGGTCGCGGCCCGGCAATCGGGCGGAAGCCTGTACGGCACACAGGGATACCAGGCCCCCGAATACACCACGACGGGCCCGACCATCGCATCCGACATCTACACGGTGGGCCGGACGCTGGCCGCGCTCACCCTGGACCTGCCCACCGACCGCCGCGGCCGCAAGCTGCCGGGGCTGCCGTCGCCGGATCGTGAGCCGGTGCTGCGGCGCTACCCGTCGTTCGAGCGACTGCTGCGCCGGGCCACGCATCCCGATCCCGCACAGCGGTTTTCGTCGACGTACGCGATGCACCGGCAGCTCGGTGGCGTGCTGCGGGCGGTGCTCGCCGCGGACACCGGTCGCGGTCATCCCCAGGTTTCGTCCGTATTCGGCGCGCCCCGTGGCGATTTCGGGGTCACCGCGCTGCTACGCCAGACCGACGGCATCATCGACGGCCGATACCGCCCACCCACCCTCGATGCCGCCAGTGTGCTTGCCGCACTGCCCGTTCCGTTGATCGACAGCGAGGATCCCAGCTACGAGCTGGTGTCGCCGCTGCTGCACGGCGACCCGAACCAGGCCCTGGACACCCTGCGGCTGCACCGGGACAACATGGCCGCCGGAAGTATCCCCATGCCCGAGTCCTTCGAACTGGAGGCGGGCCTGACCGAGATCCGCGCCCAGCTCGACCTGCGCCGGGTGGACGGTGCGCGCGCCGATCTGGATCGGTTGCGGGCCGGGTACCGGGGCGATTGGCGCCTGGACTGGTACACCGGCATCGCCGAGCTCAGCGAGGGCCGGATCGAGGCGGCCTACCGGCGATTCGACCTCGTGCACGCCGCGGTCCCGGGCGAGGTGGCCCCGCAACTCGCCCTCGCCGCCACCGCCGAACTGCTGCTGCAGAGCGCGGAGTCGGGAGATTCCGGGCAGTGGGCCCGGACCGCCGCCGCGCATTACCGCGCGGCCTGGCAGGTCGACCGCGGCCTGGCCAGCGCGGCATTCGGGCTGGCCCGCAGGCAGGTCGCCGAGGGCGCCGTCGTGGAGGCGGTCGCGACGCTGGAGCAGATGCCGGAGGTGTCGCGGCACTACAACGCCGCCCGGCTGACCGCCTGCCTGCTGCTGGTGTCGCGGCCCGCCGAGGAGTTGACGCAGGCCGATCTGAACGAGGCGCAGGCCCGGCTGCAGGCGCTCCCCGACGATCCGCGCGTGCTGCAGCTGCAGGCGGTCGTGCTGGGTGCCGCGCTGTCCTGGGTGCGCGCGGGCGGACGGGCCGAGCCCGAGCACGCCACCATTCTCGGATTTCCCTATACCCCAGCGGGTTTGCGCGAGGGGCTCGAGACCGCGCTGCGCACCGCCGCGCGTACTTCGCCGCGCAAGCTGCACCGCTACGCGCTGGTCGATCTGGCCAACAGCGTGCGGCCGCGGTCGTGGTGGTGAACGAATCCCGTTCACCCACTGGGGTATCTGTCGTTCACGTTCGCGCAACGAGCGATTTCCTCCCGGCTGTCATCGTGCAGTGATGTAGTCGGCGTCGGGCGGGCGCCGGCGGCAGAACGTGGAGGGAATGACGATGACCGTTGAGCTCGACCCGGAACGGTTCCGCAAGGCATCCATCAAGACGGCGGATGTCCGGGACAAGATCAAGGGAGTCATCGAGACGCTGCAGTCGTCGCTGGACTCCGGATCTCCCTGGGGCAACGACAAGATCGGCTCGCAGTTCTACGACGGCCCGAACGGCTACGGCGTCACCCGGACGAACCTCTACGGCAACGCCGGCAACTTCCGGACCACCTTCGGGGAGTTCTCCCAGGGGCAGCAGGACGCCGCGACGAAGCTGGAGAACCAGGACCGCGCCAACTTCCGGCGCTGAGCGGGGGTTCGGGGTGACAAACGAACATGCCAAGGCCGAGATGGCCGCGGTCCTCGACGGGGTCCGGGAGCAGTTGCGGACGATCTCGCGCATCCAGCAGGAACGCACGCGGCTGATGGCCACCGCGACCGTCCGCAAGCGGGTGACGGTGACGGTGAACGCCGACGGCACCGTCATCGAGACGAAGCTGGCCGCGGGGGTCGAGGACCTGACCTACCCCGAGCTCGCCAAGGCGTTCACCGAGGCCGCGCAGCAGGCCGCCGCGGAGGCGGCCCGCAAGGGGCAGGAACTGATGATGCCGCTGCACGATCAGCGCGCCCGGCTGCCCAAGCTGACCGATCTGATCGAGGACATGCCCGACCTCAGCGCCGAAACACCGCCTCCGCCACCGGTTTCCACCGCGCCGCCGGGTGCGCCGGAGCGAGCGGAGGAGCCCGCCGACGCGCTGCGGTACACCGACGTCGAAGCCATGCCCTCGGACGGTGAGCGCGATCGCCGTGTCACCGACTCCGGCTGGTAGTCGCGAAGTAGGCGGGGATGGCTGAGCTGCCCGGCTGGCTGACCTGGCTGGAATGGGTGGCCGGTTCCGAATGGCCCGACGGCGATCCGGACCGGATGTGGGACGGCGTCGGCAAGCCGTGGCGCACCGCGGCCGGTGACCTGCGCGCACTCCTCGACGACATCCAGGACGCCAAGACGGCCTCGCTGGCCGCCTATCCGCAGGGTGACGGCACCGAGAAGATCAGCAAGGCCTTCGATCAGCTGCTGCACGGCGAGGCATCGGTGGAACAGCTGGCCAAGCACTTCGACGCGATGGCCGAGACGGCCGACGGTGTCGGCACCGAGATCGAATATACCCAGCTGATGTTCATCACGTCGCTGGCGCTGCTGGCCGCGGAAATCGCTGCCGCGTGGATCTTTCCGCCGACAGCGCCCGCGGTGGAGGCCGCGGCCATCGCCGGGACCCGGATCGGGCTGCGCCTGCTCAGTGCCGGGGCGCGGCGGGCCGTGCAGCGGATCGTCAGCAGGCTGATCTCGTCGTCGACGTTGAAGTTCGTGGCCAAGCACGTCGCCATCGATACCGCGCTGGGCACCTTGCAAGAGGTCGGCATCCAGGCGTATCAGGTCGATCAGGGGCATCGGAAGAAGATCAACTGGGAGCAGGTGGCGGTCACCACGGTCAGCTCGGCGGCCGGTGGGGCGGCCGCGGGACCGCTCGGCGACAAGATCGGCAAGTCGCTGGGAAACAAGCTCGGGGACGAGCTGGGCGGCAAGCTCGTCAACGGCGCGATCACCGGGACCGCCGCCGGGTTGGCCGGGGCGGGCGCGGGCTATCTGGCCGCGACCGGCACCCAGATGGCCATCGACACATACAAATACGGCTTCGACAAGGCCTGGGCGAATGCGAAGGCCGCGGGCATCGATCCGCTCATGTTCACCGCGGGGGCGTCCAACGGCGCGCTCAGCGGCGCCAACAAGGCTGGGGCGAACCACTTTTGGAACAGTCACAATCCGGGAATGGCGCACCGGCCCAGTTTCGGGTCGCGGATGGACGATGTGTTCAACCAGATGAACCAGCCCGGCGGGGATCCGGGTGGGAATCCTGGAGGCAATCCCGGCGGGAACAACCCTGGTGGGAATCAGCCGGGTGGGAATCAGCCCGGTGGAGACCCGGGCGGCGACCCTCGGGGGGACGGCAGCGCTCCCCGCGATCCCGCACAGGGACGCGCCGGTGAGGCTCCGGGCGGGCAGAACGGTAGCGATCCGTCGAATGTCCAGGGCGCGCCGCAGGGGTCGAACGAAACCGGTGGCGCACCAGCGGATCCCGAGGGGGTCGGGGAGTCCCCGGTACAGCCTGTCGGCGAGGCGTCCAACGTGCCGGGGGGTTCGGGCGAAACTGGCGGTGTACCAGCGGATCCCGAAGGTGTCGGCGGGCAGAACGGTAGTGAGCCAGCGAACGTGCAGGGCGACGGCGCGGGCGAAACCGGTGGTGTGCCAGCCGGTCCCGAGGGGGCTGGGATTCCGGAAGCGACCGGAGGCGACGAGGGTGATGCACCCCAGAGCCCCGCGCAATCCGAAGTCGACGACGGCGGTGCCGACGACAGCGGCAAGGTGCAACCGGCGGCGGGACAGACGCCGGAAGCGGCCGCGCCGCCGCCGGGCGAGGCTCCCGCCGCGGAACCCCCTGCGGGGCATGAAGGTACGGAGGCGCAGCAGCCGCCCGGCGGGAACGCATCCGGTGCGGGACGTGCCGAACAGGGCGTCCCGCCCGAACAGCAGGCGGGCGACGAACAGGGCTCCGCGGGCCTGCCCGAAGGCGGCTCCAGCCCGCTGCCCGCATCGGATGGTGGCGACCAGTCCCGAACCGGTACCGATGACGCTGCGGGACAAGACGATTCCGGTAAGGCCGGAGAGAACGCGCGAGCCGGTGTACCCGGCGGCCAGCCCGCGGACGGTGCCACGCCGAAGGATGGCGCTGAGGCCGGTGCTCAGAAGGCCGCCGATCCGGCCGATGACGGTGTCGCGCCGGTCGCTGGTGCTCCCGTCGCGGGCGCTCCGGTCGCAGGTACACCGGCGGGTGCGCCGGGAGTCGGTTCGCCTCCGGCGGCGAACGGTGGAAACCCCAGCGGCGGTGCGTCTCCCGCGACGTCGAAGGCAAGTCCGGTGGATGGCGCGGGTGGTGAGCAGCCTCGCGGTTCGTCTCCCGTCGCACCTAAGGCAAGTTCGGTGGATGGCGCTGGGGGGGACCAGCCTCGCGGTTCGTCGCCCGCACCGCCGCGGGCGGGTTCGCCCGAGGGCGGCCCCGAAACCGGTTCCGGTGACGGACAGCAGCGGGCGGGGGAGCGGGCCGGTTCCGGACCGGCCTCCGGCCGCGCGGAGCTCGCGGGTGCGCAGCCGCAGGGTGGTGCGCCGGGGCTGCAGGCGGCGTCGAGCGGACAGGAGGCGCCGGGTAGCCGGGACGCGACGAACGGAAAGTCCGGCGAGTCCGATGGTTCCGCGCCGTTCGTCGCGCCGGTGGCGGTCGGCGCCGAACCGGCACCCCCGCCGCGCCCGGCCCGCGCCGCCGGAGGCGGTGGCAAGGAGCCGCCGTCCGGTCCGCCGGACAAGCCCGCCGGGTCGCCGGACGATCCGGGCGACGGGTCGGGCCCGAAGCGGCCGGAGTCCGGGGACGGCGCCGATCGCGGCAGATCCGGGAAACCGGAAGATGCTGGGACACCGAAGGATTCGGAGCCGATCGAGCCGACCTCGATCGAGATGCCGCAGCGCTCACGCGACATCGTCGTGGAGATCGACGGCGAGCAGGTGACGGTCCGCTGCGTTCCCGACGGTGAGGGTGGCTGGCGCCCGGCGCGCGACGGCGAGCCCGCCCCCGCACCGCGCGACACCGACGCTCCGGCCCGCACCGAGGGCTCCGAGCCGCCGCGCAAGAAGTCGGCCCTGCGGCGCGCAGTGGACCGGCTGCGGAAGATGTTCAACGAGCACGGCCACACACCAATCGCCAAGCACCCCTCCGGATCTCGGCTGGATTCGCGCGGACAGTCGGCCGCCATCGACGGCGCCGTGCACATACCCGACCTGGTCGACCCACCGCCCGCGCCCCCGCCCGCCCCGCCGCCGGACGGGCCGGTGATCAAGGCACCGCCGGATTCCGGTGGGACGCCGGAGGATCCGCTCGCCCGCATCGGCCAGATCATCCAGCTGATGATCGCGAACATCGAGCACGTTCCGCTGCTGCGGCGGCTGTCGTCCAAGATGGCGCTGCAGGTCGGCGAGCACGTGCCGCTGCGCGCCTCCGACGGCAGCGAGTACAAGCCGTGGATCACCGACGGGGATCCGGAGGCGGCGCGCGCCGGTGTCATCGCGAGCCTGGAGCAGGGGCTGATCTCGCCACGCGACGGCTTCGGCGACCTGCTCGATCTGCTGAAGGCGACAAGGGATTCGGAGACCGGGTTGCCGACGGATCCGGACCTGCATCGCCGGATCATCGGGGACCTGGTGGGTTTCGATCTGATCTCGCCGCGGCAGGCGCGGATCGCGCTGCGCGACCTGTACGAGTCGGTCACCGATACCGAACTGCGTGAGCGGATCGTCAACGATCTGGCCGATAACGACCTGGCGCACAACGACATTGCCATGGCGCTGGAGCTGGGGGAGCTAGCCGATACCCACGCCGAACTCGTCGCGGGACTGCAGGACGGGACGCTGTCTCCGGAGGACGGCAGGCAGCGCCTGCTGGAACTGCGGGATCTGGTGTCGGATCCGGAACTGCGGCAGCAGATTCTCGACGACCTCACGAACCGGAACCTGATCACCGACGAGCAGGCGCGCGCGCTCGAGCACGAGCCGGTTCTCGACCCGGCCGATGCCATTCACAAGGAGCCGCCCCCCGAAGGGCCGCCACCGGACGACGAGACGCTGGCGGAGATGGCCACGCGGCTGGGTTTCCCACTGCCGGACGAGAATCCGTCGACCATCCGCCGGATGCTCGACGAACAGCAGTACCGCTGCCTGCGGACGACGGGCGCCATCGAGGGGCTCGGCGAGGCCGCCCGCCGCTACCTCGAGGAGATGGCTCGCCCGTACGGGGACGGCGACCAGTCCGCGGCCGTGCCGCGCGGCCAGCGCGACTTCTACAGCGAGAACCCGATGGGCGACTTCCTCACCGAGGTGATCGATGCCTTCGGCGGGGATACCAGGCTGCGGAATACGCCGGGCGTGCTCACCGGCGAGGATTCGATCAGCGAGTGGCACCACGTCTCGCCGAACCCCGAATCCGACCGCGACGGCGGACTGCCCCCCTACTATTCGAACGCGCTGCGCCGCGATCAGCTGCAGGACGAATTGTCCACGTGGACACAGATGTTCGGTCTCAGCATCGACGATGTGGATTCGCCCGCGAAGTTGGAGGAGGTGCTCAACCGGCTGCGCGACGAGAACAACGCCCGCATGGACGATCTCGCCCGACTGGCCGAGCGGGCCGAGGCGGAGCTTCCGCCCGATCCGCTCAACGACCAGGCGGTGCGGGTGCCGATCGAGGGCGAGCCGGATCGGCTGGTCATCGTCGACGGTCAGCGCAACCGGGACGAGGTGCTGGCCGATCTGCTCGCCGAAAATCCCGATCTGGCAAGGCAATTGAAAGACGGGGAGGTCACGCTCGATTATCGGCAGGCGCGTACGGACGCGGACGGCGATATCCACCTCGATCCGGTCGACACGCCGGAAGTGCATCATCATCGCGATACCGTCGACGGCCGGGATGTGGTCGCGACGCTCGTTCGGGACGGGGACGGCGAGTGGCGCGCGGTGCCGCACACGGTCGATCCGGCCCCGGTCACCGAGCCCGCCGCCGCCACACCGGATCACGCGGCGCCCCGGTCGCGCGAGGAACTGCTACGCGACCTGGTCGCGGTGGCGCGGGATCTCGGCCTCGAACCCGCGGACGTGGTCCGGCTGCTGCAACCCGGCGGGGAACAGATCATCGCCGACATGAAGCTGGGCAATGCCCTGCGCGCAGGGCAGCTCGAGGCGCTGTCCGACTTCGCCCGGACGATGCACGACGTCGGAACCTATTACGGGCTGCAGGACGGTGGCCCGAGGTCCGACGATCCGCCCGGACGGGCGCAGCTGGCGCAGACGCTGGGGCTTTCGGAGTCGGCGCTGACGCCGGACGCGCTGGCGGACCGCATCACCGATCCGGATACGGGCTGGTTTCGGCGCAGGCAGCAGATGCAGACGTTGTGCGGGTACGCCATTCGGCTGCGCGCTCTCGACGCCGAGGCCTTCTATGCGGCGCGGGCGCGGCTCGCCGAGGCTCTCGGGATCGGCGAATCGTCGCTGTACCCGAACGAATACAAATACGACGAAGACACGGGCGCTCGCCGTAAGCACAAGAACTCGGACGCCACCGGGCTGGACCCCGCCAAGCTTCGAAAAGCATTGGCCCGGTTGGAGAAACAGGGAAGGCACCAGCAGGCGCGCGGGGCGATGGCGGAGTTCGCCCGCGCCCTGATCGATATCGACCCGTATTCGGAGGTCGCCCGGGGGGACCACACCGCCGATCCGCGGGTCGCCGATCCCGAGGCCGCGGTGCACGACACCGATGCGCTGCCGAACCTGCGGGAAATCGTCTCCGACGCTTGCCAGTCCACCGATCCGCTCGCCTTCGGCCAGGCCGTCGCGGACGCCGTGGCGCGCGCGGAAGCCGAGGGTGGCACCCTCGACGACCACACGGGCCCGCGACCCGAACCGGGCGGTGACTGGTCGCGGGTGGTCGGCGTCGGCCTGCCGCACCCGAACGATCCCAGCTTCCTCGAGGTCTATTCGGCCTATCAGGACGGCAATATCGAAAACCACGAGGGGCCACAGGATCTGGGCGCCGAGGTCGGCAGCGTGCGCGACGAGATACGGCACCGGCAGCAACAGATCAACACCCTCGCGGCCCTGGCCGCGCAGCTACGAGAAGCACAGGGCCTGCCCGCCGCCGACCCGACGGTCGGATCCGGCGACGGCCCCGCCGCACCCACCCCACCCCAGGGCCCCTCGCCGCTGGGCGGCCAGAACCAGCCGGGCGGCTCCGCGCCGAAGCAAGGCGATGGATCGACTCCGAGTGCCGAAGGCGGTCCGTCCGAGCCGAAAGGTTCTGAACCGCAAGGAGAGTCGGACGCGTCCCGATCGCGCCCGGAGGCGGCGGCGCAGCGGGAGTTGGAGAAGCTGGATGAGTTGTTCGCGCGCAATGCCGAGGAGGCGGAGCGTCAGCATCGGGATTTGATGGATCGGGTGGCGCGGCTGCGGCGGGAGTTGGCCGGGGAGGGGCCTGTCGCCGATCCCGATGCTGATGGGGGTCGAGCCGGGGACGAATCCGGTGCGGTGCAGCGTGATTCGGATGGTGAGTCTTCGCGAGCGGATGCGGCAATGCATCGTGAGCTGGAGAAGCTGGACGAGGTGTTGCGGCGTAATGCCGAGGAGGAGCAGCGCCAGCATCAGGATCTGATGGATCGCGTCGAACAGCTGCGCCGGGAGCTGCGCGATGGGTCGGAATCCGATCCGGCGGAGTCGCCGTCGCGGGTGGATGGCGCGCTGCAGCGCGAGCTGGCCGAGCTGAACGCGGCCTATCTGCGCAATGCCGGTGCGGCCGCGGACGAATTCCAGCGGCTGATGGGTGAACTCGACGAGTTCCGCCGAAACCTGTTCGGGGAGAACGACAATTCAACGCCCGGTCGTCAGGAGGCAGGCGAGCCCGTCGCGGCCCTGTCCGATGTAGAGTCCCGGCAACGGCACAACGACGCCGAGGCCGAGTCCCGGCGTCGCCAGGGCGAGGCGGAGCAGTCGGCCCGGCGTCGCCAGGAGGAGGCGGAGCAAGAATCCCGGCGTCGGCAGGATGAGGCCGAACAGGAGTCTCGGCGTCGCCAGGAGGAGGCGGAGCAAGAGTCGCGTCGCAGGCGGGATGAGGCTGAGCAAGAGTCGCGTCGCAAGCGGGATGAGGCTGAGCAGGAATCGCGTCGCAGGCGCGATGATGTCGCGTCCGATTCTCGACGTCGTAAGGATGATGCTGAGTCGGAGTCGCGGCGGCGTCGGGATGATGCTGAGTCGGCGGAGCGGCGGCGTCGGGATGATGCTGAGTTGGCGGAGCGGCGGCGTCGGGATGATGCCGAGTCGGCGGAGCGGCGGCGGCGGGATGAGGCCGAGTCGGACTTTCGGCGGCGGCGCGATGAGATCGAGGGTGAGTTCCGGCGGCAGCGGGAGGAGGTCGACGCGGAGTTCCGGCGGCTGCAGGAACATCTGGCGGAACTGCGGCGCGAGCTGTTCGGTGAGGGCGACGATCCACCCGATGCCCCGCCGCTCGGGGCGGATCGGCCGGAACCCGATAAGCCCGGCGACGGCGGTGGGGCGCAACGAGTTCCGGAGGAGTCCACGCCGCAACAGGAGCGGGATTCAGGCCTGGCCGATCCGGCCGACGGTGAGCTGGGCCCCGGTGACTCCGACGATCCCCGGCGCCCGCATATCGAAGACGATTGGGCGACACTGGATCCCGGCCAGGTCGCCGATCGGCTCCGCGACGAATTCGGGATCCGGGACATCGATTTCGCCGATTCCGACCCGGACGTAGTGCGCGAGATCGCCAGGGCGGTAGCGGAAGTACTCACCCGATACCCGAGATCGGAGTACCCGCAAATAGATCTGCGGGCCATCCGGGTGGAGACCCTCGCGGACGGGCGTTTCGCCAAGACGGTGGCGCACCCCCGGCCGGGCGACCGCAACGGGCAGTACTCCGAACTCGTCATCAACCGCACCATCGCCACCGATCTGACCTATTTCAACAGCTCCGTCGACCTCAATATCGGCGACGGCCGCTTCCTGCGGAGCTTCCACGATCGCCCGGTGCGCGGCATCGTCCTGCACGAGATGGGCCACGTCCTGGACAATGCCGGTTCCCCGCTCACCCGGATGCGTCTGGACGGCGGCACCCCCATCGATATGGTGCGGGCGTACATGCGGGCACACCCGGACGGGGACATGGTCCAGTTCGAGCGGTGGCTGCAGCAACTCAGCGGTTACAGCTTCCACGACATGGCCAAGACGAGGCTGAATCCGGGCGAGGCGCTGGCGGAGGCATTCGCCGACGTGATGCTGCGCGGCCGGGATGCGGTGAGCGAACCGGCTCGTGCGCTGTACGACATGCTGGAATCCGCCGCCCGGTCGGCGCGGCCGATCGCGCCGGACGCCGGATCCGACGGCGACCGGGGCTCGCGCCGGGCAGACGATGCCGTCGGCCACTTCGCCGAGGACGCCGTCGACGGCCCGGAGCCCGGGAAATCCGAGGCGCCGGATCCACCCGATACCGCACCGGTCGTCCGGCCCGAAGACGAATGGACACACCGCGATCCCGACGAGATCGAGCAGATCCTGCGGGACCGGCACGGCCTCGACGTCTTCGGATTCGACCTGCCCGGCATCGATCCGGACATGGTGCGCGATATCGCGCGCGCCACCGACGAGATGCTGCACAAGTATCCGCAGATCACGCTGCGGCGGGTGGGGATCGGTGAGATCGAACCGGTCGCCAACGCGCGGCGCGTCATCGATCCGGAGACCGGGCGCATCATCACCGACACCATCACCTTCAACCAGCGCTATGCCGACAGCGCCGCGGGTTTCCGCGACCTGATCCGCCGGGCCGTGGACATCGAATGGTTCCGCCCCGGAACGGAATTGGACCCGGTCTACGCCGTCATGCTGCACGAGTTCGGGCATGCGCTGGACAACGCGGGGCAGTTGCAGCTGGAGAACACGATCGAGTACGACCTTTTCCAGCACTTCGTGGCGACCCACCCCGGCGGCTCGGTCGCCGACTACCAGCGGTGGCTGGCTCAGCTGAGCGATCGCAGTTTCCACAGTGTCGAGCACCCCGACCGCACGGTCACCGTCGACAGAACGACCCTCAAACCCCGCGAGGCGATCGCCGAGGCCTTCGTCGACGTCGAACTCAACGGCCGAAATGCCAGCGAGCCAGCACGTTTCATCCATGAGCAGTTGATCCGGGCCAGTCTCGCGGGTGATACCGGCCCGGCGCGGTGGGCGCTGCCCGATTCCGCCACCGACCACCAGCAGCTACCGCCCGGGCCAGCCGCATCGGGTGTCGATGCGGCCGAAGGCCCACCGCCGCAGCCGGATTCGCCCGACGACGAGGTGGCCGCGCGGGATCGCCGGGCGCAGGACGAAGTCCGGCAAGCGGTCTACGGTGACGGCGCGCACCCCGACGGCTGGCTCCAGCACGTCCCGGACCCGAGCTTCGTACGCATATGGGATGTGTTGTCGCACACCGAGGTCGGTCGCGGCGCGGTCGCGGTTCTCCGCGAGGCCGGGGCCGCGGTGCGATTCGAGGACCTGGGCGGGGTGCCGGACGGCGATCGGCTCAACCCGCGCACCCTCGACGTCCTCATCGACAGCCACGAACGCTCGGAGTCGGAGCAGGCCATCGCGGTGCTACGCGCCGCGGAACGCGTCCAGGCCATTCTTTCGGGTGATGTCGAGGTGATGCCTTCCCGCATCGCCGACACCGATCTTCCGGAATACCTTGCGGCGCAAGAGCGTATCGAGGCGTCCGCGTTCGGGCGCGAGCTCGAGTTCGAACAGCAGCTGCGGGACGCGGGATTCGGCACCGATCGCTCGCCGTCGGCGGAGGCGGATATGCTGCGCCGCAGCGAGATGCGGTCGGTGTACGCGGACAGGTACGCGGCCGCCGTCGACGCCGCGCGGTCGGCGCAACCGGATCTCTCGGCGGCCCAGCAGCGCGCGGCGGGCCACCGGGCCGGTACGGACGCCCTGCTGGCGGACCCGCGATACGCCGAACTCGGTCCGCGCGGCTCGGACACCGCGCGACGCGATGCCGCCAGATTCGAGCACGAGATCGAATTCGACGTGCGGCTGCGCACCGCGGGCCTCGGCGCCGACATCCCGGCGGGGCTGGCGGAGGCCGACGGCGCGTATCGCAGTGCGATGCGATCGGTGTACACGGACGCGTACCGTGCGGCCGTCGACGCTGTCCGGTCGGCGGATCCCGGGCTGTCGGAGGCGCAGCTGCGGGCGGCGGGGCACGAGGCCGGTGTGGACGCCCTGCTGGCGGATCCGCGGTATGCCGAATTCGGCCGCCCGGGTTCCGATGCCGGGTATCGCGACGTGCACCGTGCGGAGTGGCAGGCGGCGCGGCCGGGGACACCGGACGGATTGTCGGAATACGCACCGCTGACCGCCGAATCCGCCAGGCAGGTGCAGCAATTGGTCCGCGAGCACGCGGCGACCGCGCGGGAGCTGCGGCGGATCGAGGCCGACTGGGATCGGGTATTCGCCCGGCGGCAGAGTGTCGCCGCGATCCCGGAGAGTGAACTCGCCGACACCAGGTCCGGCAGGCTGCGACAGCTGATGGACCGCCGCGCGCTCGGTGACGAGGCCGCGGATTTCGAACTGTCTCAGCTCGCCGACCTGGCCGACCGTCACCTCGCCGCGGCCGGGCGGCTGGCCGACATCGAACGCGCGATCGCCACCCGCGTCGGACAGGATCTGCTCGACGGGATGGCGGCCGATATCGGCCGTCCTGTGCGGCACCCCGAGCTGGGGCCCGCCGATCTGGTCCGGGTCTCCGTCGACGAGTCCGGCGTGGTGCGCGTGGTTCGTGCCGCCGAGGATGCCCCTGCCCTCCCCGCGGCAGCGGACCCGCGCGGAGACGGCAGCCGCGGCGATGAGACGACAGAAGACGGTGCCCGGCAAGGGGATTCGCGGCCGCAGCGGACGATCAGCGAGACCGCCGCCGACGCCTGGCACACGTTGCGCAACCTCGCCCGGAAGCCGACGGACAGCGAGGCCGCCGACGTCAGCCACATCAGCGAATGGGCGGCGAAATTCGTGGAGCGGCTCGGTATCGAGGTTCGCCTGAGCATCGGGCCGGACACGCGCTCCGGGCACCGCGACGGAGAGCGGGCCGAGGTGGGTCCGGCCCTCGGGTACGACCCGGCCACGAATACGGTGGTGCTGGGGGCGACGTCCTATCTGCCGCGCCGAATAGCGGATCTGATCCGGGCCGCGGCAATGGCCGATATGCTGCGCGAACAGCCGGGCTGGGCGCAGGAGCGGTCGACGTTGTCGCGGGCCGATTATGTCGGCCGGATGCTGGATCGGCAGGCCGAGGCGCACGCCCTGGCCTTCGAGAACATGCGGGATTCGCGCCGTGGCGACGGAGATCGAGACAAGCATTACGACCGGCGCCGGGACCCACTGGAGGTCGTGTACCTCGACGCCTACCGCGATGCCCTGGAGACCGCGAAGGAACTGTACAGCGACTACTCCCTCGTGCACCCCTGGGCGCGGCATGCCGCGGCCTACCGCGCGGGCGTGCGGGCCGTGCGGGCGCAGTTCGATGCCCTCGGCCCGACCGTCGACGGTGAGAGTTTCGCCACCCGATACGGCGCCGAATGGGATCGGGCACGCGGGTTCTCGCCCGCGGCGCAGACCACGCCGGTGCCCCCGCCCACGAACTCGTACCGGGCTCGGCGCGAGCGCAGCCTCGATTTCGTGGAGGAGATCGAGACGAACCGGGAGCTGCGGCGCGCGGGCCGCCGGATCGCCGTCGGACCGGTGGAGCGCGCCTACACCGACGCCTTCGACAAGGCATTCGAGAAGGCGAGCCGGGCCGCGGAACGGCGACCCGATGCGCCCGATCCCGAGCGGGTCGCGTACGAGGCCGGGCTGCAGGCGCTGCGCCGCTACCTGGACAAGGTCGGGCTGGAGACGGCCGAGATCGCCTTCGACACGGTGCGCGCGGACAGCGACGGCCCGCACCGCCGCTGGTCCGCACCCCCGGAGCCCCCCGAGAGCGGTGCGCCGGGCGAAAACGCCACCGGGACAAGGGAACTGCCACCGGACCCCGATCACGCCGACGCGGTCCGCCGCGAGGTCGACGCCGAACTGCAGCGCGACCCGCTGGGTTCCCGGCTGACCGACGAGGTGGTGCTGCGGTCGAGCCGGACCGAGGACGGACGGCCGCGGTTGCTCGTCGTCGCGGCCGAGGGGCAGCACGTCGCGGCGTTGCAGCGGCTGGCCGTCCAGCGCGACGGATACGACAACGTGCTGTGGGACGGCTCCCACGAGCTGCGGTATCGGTCGCTCGCGGCCGGGGAGGACGGCGCGCTGCACCCCGTCGATATCGATCGGAGCGCCGCCGAGGGCCGGTTCCGCAGGCCGGACTACTTTGAAGCGCGCACCGAGATGCTCGCGCACTACCTGGAGTACCGCAGTACGGGCCGCACCCGGCTGGGGTTCGACGCCTGGATGCGCCAGCTGGGCGACGCCGCCTTCGGTCCCTCGCGCCAGGAGGGCCGACGCGGTCCGGCGGTGCCCGGCACACTCGACAGCGGCTTCGTGGCGGTCGGGTTCCGGATGGCCGAATCCGATGCCTCCCTTGTCGATACGGCTCATCCGGCCCATGTCGCGCGGCAGCTGATGATGCGCCGGATCCCGATGCCGATGACCGAGGGCCTGCCGCCCCGGGACGCCCTGCGCACCGCGCTGCACACCTTCGACCTGGGTGGCGTGCCACTCGGGGTGATCCTCGAGCGCGACGGCACCGGTGGCTGGCGGGTGGGCGCGCCGACTCAGTGGCGCGACGTGTCCGATGCGGTGGCCCAGCACTTGCAGGGCATGACGGATACGAGTCCGGAACGGCTGGTCGCGCGGGTCGCGGCCACGCTGCGCGACGGCACGGCGCCGTTGGATTCGCGCGGTGCCGAACTGCCGGGGCGGTTGCGGCGGATCACGGATCGGCTCATGCGGCGGTTCGGCGTCGACCCCGGGCCGACTCCGGGTCGGCGCGGGGATCAGGACTCGACGGACGATACGGGTCGCGGGGAAGATTCCGCGCTGGCGGCGCCGCAGGCCCCGATGGCCCGAGACATGGTGTCGCACAACGATTCTCCGTCGGTACTGGCGGACGATTCGGATCCGGGCGCCGCGGATCGGCCGAGCCCGCAGCCTGGACCACCCGCCGACAAGTGGTCGCGGCTGGATCGCACCGGCATCGTGCTGGAGCTCGAGTTCCAGTATCCGCGCGTGCAGATCGACGGCTTCGACGCCGATGTCGATGTGGCCATGCTGCGCGAGTACGCCCGCGCGGTCGACGAGGTGCTCACCCGGCACCCCGATATCGATCTGCGCCGGATCGATATCGCTCCGCTCGACGGCAATCGGCACGGGCAGGCGGTATGGCGCAAGCGGGCCGACGGCACGTACTACGCCGAATCCATCACGCTCAACAGGGATTTGGCCACGAACCCGGACGAGTTCCGCGCATCGAAGCAACGCGCCGAGGACACCGGGCATTCGCCCCGCGGGGTCGCGGACCGGCCGGTGTACGCCACGATCGTGCACGAGTTGGGCCATACGCTCGACTACGCCGGGGGCAAGCGGGCGCGGGCACTGGCCGAAGACGTGCTGATCGCGCACTATCGGGCCACCCGGCCCGACGGCGATGCCGCGGGATACATCGCGTGGGTGCGCCAGCTCAGCGGATACAGTTTCGACCGAGGCGTTTTCGATCCGGGGGAGGCGCTCGCGGACGCGTTCCTGGACGTTACGCTCAACGGCCGCAACGCCTCCGAGCCCGCGCAGGTGCTGCACGCACTTCTGACCGCCGAGGCCCGGCGGGAGGCCGTCCAGGGACCGATTCCGCGTCCGGACGATCGACTCGACGACGATCGTGTGCGTGGTGCCGATGCCGCGAAGGGGCCGGAATCCGGTGCGGGACCGCCGCACCGGGTGGCCGCCGAGTTGCGCGACCTATGCCGCGCCTATGACATCGCGCCTCAGGACCTGCGGCGGGATCGGCTCGGCGCGGTGCTCGACGGTATGGCAGGGCCGCACGTCGACCGTGACCGTGCCCGACTGGCGGAGCTGACCGAACAGTACTGGCAGGCAATGGAATCGGAGGCCGGTCTGCGTCGGCAGGCCGAGATCGACCGGTTCGCCGAGCAGCGTGCCGCGGCGCAGCGGGAGCTGGAGGCCGCGGCGGCCGCCCGCCGGGATGCGCTGGCCGGTATGCGGGTCGACGAGTCGGAGCTGGGGCCGCGCCGCGATCCCGGCAATCCCGACGCCCGCTCGCTCGAGGAGACCCTCGAGGCGTTGCGCAACCGGTCCGTCGAGGCCCGGGAGGTCGGCGCGTGGGGCGATCGCGTGGCCGAACTGGAACGCGCCGCACGCCGCTACAACGCCGCCGCCGAGCGGCTCGCCGAGGTGAACGCCGTCCTGCGCGCGCTGGCCGACGATCCACTGTCCCGGTTCCGCCTGTTCGGTGAGATCGACGACCAACGAGTATGGCCGCTCGGCGAGGCGGCCCGGCCGGAAGTGCCGGTCCGCCCCGAGGGCAACGAGGATATGCCGGAGCCCAATACCGTTGGGAGGCAGCATCAATCGGCCGAGCCGCCGCTGAGTCCGGGCGACCCTGCGCCGGAGCGCAATGCCGATGGGGCGCAGCGTCAATCGAATGAGGCGCCGCAGATGACCGGCGAACCGGCGCCGGATGATCCGGCCGCGCAGTGGGCGAACGGGGAATACGACCGGCTCATGCAGGAGCGCCGGAATCTGGTGCGCGAGCTGGAATTCTGGCGCGCCAAGCTGGAGGACCGCGTCGGCCGGATGCCGGACTCGCAGCGGCTGCTCGAGGCGCTCGGCGACCGCGGCCGGTTGGCGCGCGAGGTGCTGCTGCGCTACGGGGACGCCGTCATCCGGCACGTCGATGTCGACCCCTTGGGTGAGGAGGCCGAGGGGCATCTCGATCGCTCGGCCGAACCGCTGGATGTCACCCATCGCCGCGAGGCGCTGGGCAAGATGGTGGACGCGGCCCAGCACGTCTTCCAGCTCGACGATCAGCTGCGGCACCTCGATCGCCAGATCCTCGAGCTGGAGCGCAGCGGCGCGGTGAATCGCCCGCCGTCGCAAGAGGTCGCCGACACCCTGGACCGGCTGGCCCGCGAGCGCGCCGAGGAACTGGTGCGGATCAAACCGCGGCGCGGCATGCGCGACGACCTGGCCGAGCGGCTGGGCCTGGTGGACGAGAACGGGGTGCTCGACGAGGACGCGCTGACCGACGTCAACCTCGATGGCACCTTGCGCCGCTTGGCATCCGAAGAACCCGACCGCACGCCGGAGATCGATGCGCTGGGAGACGCTGCCCGCGACGTGAACGCCTCCCACAACGAGATCGGGCGCATCCAGGACGATATGGCCCGAACCGCCGGTGTGTGGCGACGGCTGGTCGAGGATGCGGGCGGGCGCATGATCACCGACACCGTCGGGCTCGTCGACGGGGAGCGTCCGCGGATCATCGTGCTGGGACCGCGTGCCGCACTGGGAGATTCGCCGCGCACCCACTTCGACGCCGAACTGGCGCGCGCGCTCGATCGCAGCGGTGCCGTGGCGCAGGCGATGATGCGCCCGGAGACCACGGTCGAATACCACCGCGTCACCGCCGACCGGACCGGCAAGCCGACCGTGACCGAGTTGCCGCCTCCGGACGTGCGGCGCCTGAGCACCGGCTGGCAGGGCGGCCGGAAGATCGACGTGACGCTGTGGTGCGACGAGGCCGGGAAGTGGCATCCGGTCAATCCGGATATGGTCACGGGCGGGAGCTCGGCCACGGTGCCGAAGGCGTTCAAGCCGCGCGACCTGCCGGAAGGGATCAGCGGCTGGGCGGTCGATCCGACGCAGGCGGCGGTCGAGGGCGCGCTCATGGATCTTCCGCCCGGTGCGATTCCGAAGGATCTGTTCCCGGCGATCCCGGGCGGGGAGCCGATGGTTCCGCCGGGTGCGCAAGCCTACGACATACCGTTCGGCGGGCTCGTCTACAACACCATGCGGATCATCCTGGAAACCGCGAAGTTGAGCGGGTTCACCTGGTACAACGATCCGGATAATCCGGGGAAGATCCGCCCGGGGTTCAAGGGCCACTACTGGTTCAAGAAGAAGCCCTCCGAGGTGCAACCGCTGGTGCGCGAGATCGATTGGGGCGCACTGGCAGACGATCAGGGCGAGATCGATCCGGGCTTCATTCGCCAGCAGCTCGCGCGCGAGCGGGAGTGGGCGAAGGTGCAGCAGTGGGCCGATGCCGAGTACCGCCGGTACCGGGACGACCTGGCCGACACCGACGTGGACCGCATCCTCCGGGAGCTGGCGCCGCTGCGGCGCGATCAATGTGTCCAGGCGGCGCGCGATGTTGTCGATGCGGTCCGCAGGCAGCTGGTCGAGACGGACCGCGGAATCGATCCGCGCGGCGACATCGATGCGCAATTGCTGTATCTGGATGACGAAATCAACCGTGTGGCAGGCGAACTCGCGAAGAGGTTCCGTGTCGACGATCCGGGCGCCGTGCGCGACACCATCGATGACATTCGCGCGCTGCTGCTCGACGGCGCGGACGCCGGCACCATTGCCGCGGTGCTGGTCCCGCACATGGATGCCGACATTCCCGACCTGACCCGCGACCAGCTGGTGCAGATCAAGAACCACCTGATGCGCGATCCGCTGCTGCGGCTCGATCCCGATACGCACCAGGTGACCCGCCGCCCCCTCGACTGTGTCGCCGATGTCGCCGAGGCGTGGAACCGGCTGGTGGCGGGTGAGCCGTTGGATCAGGACATCCTGTTGCTGCGCGATGCACTGGCCGAGGCGCGGTTCCTGGTGGCCAACGAGGGCGCCACCTGGCACGAGGCCAATGCCTACGTCGCGGCCAAGGAGGGGCTGCACTGGGACGCCAACCGCCCCCCGCTCACCGAGTGGCGCGCCGATATCCCCTACGCCCCGCCCTCGCAAACCATGCGAATGGAGAACGGCGGCAACGGTTCCGGGCCAGCCGGGCTCCCGGGCCCACGCCCGCCCCGCCCCGACGGCTCGGGACCGCCGCCGGTGGAGGGCTCGTCGCCGCCGGAGCTGTCCGGCGCTCCCGAGCCGGGTTCGGCCGCTGGGCCGGAATCGGGTGGGTCGGATCCGAAGCAGGCTCCACGTTCCGGTGACGAACCGGAACATGGTGCGCGGCAACAGGAGTCGAATCCTTTCCGGGAGGCTGCCGAGCGGGAGCTGCGGTTGCTCGACGAGGCGATGCGGCGTAATGCCGAGGCGGCCGAACGCGAGCACCGGAAAGCGATGCGGCGGCTGGCGGAGATTCAGGCGGGGCTCGATGATCTCGGGCTCGGTGTGCCGGACGAATCCGGTCTCGCCGCGTCCGAGGCCGGTGCGGAGTCTGCGGCGGATTCTCGGCAGGGTTCGGCGGTCGACGGTCCGCGGGAATCCGGTTCTGTGGCTTCGGAGTCCGGGCCGTCGGCGGGGGAGGCCAAGCCGCGCTCCGGTGCCGTCGGCGAACCGGATCAGCAGTCGCCGGAGTCCGGCGGGTCCGATCCGAAGCAGGCACCACGTTCCGGCGGCGAGCCGGAACATGGTGCGCGGCAACAGGAGTCGGATCCGTTCCGGGAGGCTGCCGAGCGGGAGCTGCGGCTGTTCGACGAGGCGATGCGGCGTAATGCCGAGGCGGCCGAACGCGAGCACCGGAAGGTGATGCAGCGGCTGGCGGAGATTCAGGAGGAACTGCGGGCGGGGTTCGATGAACTCGGGCTCGGCGACGAATCCGGTCACGCGACGCCCGAGGCTGAATCCGAATCGGGTTCCCGGCGGGATTCGCCGGAGTCGGCCGGGGGGCCGCCTCGATCGGATCTCGATCCGAAACAGCCGGAGCAGCAAGCGGATTCGGAGACTCCGCGCGAGGTCGTCGCGCGAGAACTGCAGGAACTGGATGCCGCACTGCGGCGCAATGCGGACGAGGCGGAACGCGAGCACCAGCGCCTGATGCAACAGCTGGCCGAGGCGCGCGAACAGATGCACGCGCGTTTCGACGAACTGGAGTCCGGCAAGACGGGCGAACCCGGCGCGGCCCACGCCGAGCCCATCCAGCCGCACGCGGAGAGCGAAGACCCCGGCACACCAGCCGAGGAGGTCGAGAACCCGCACAATACTGCTTCCCAGGACCAAGAGTCGCCCAAGCCTGCCGACGACGAGGAGTCGCGCGAATCCGGTGGCCAAGGCGAGGGCTCGCGCACGTCTGTCGACGGGGGCGAACCGCATAAGCCTGTCGCCTCCGGTGGCGATGAGCCGCCCACGCCTTCCGGTGATGGTGTGCCGCGGACGTCTGACGGTGATGGTGGTGACAGTGGCGACGCGGGTACGCGGCCCGGCGGCGACGGTTCCGGTCCGGGCGGGACGCCGCCCGGCGGCGATCGCAGTGACCTCGACTGGCTGACCCGGGGCCGACGTCGCAGGCCAGTTCTGCGTTCCCACATCCCACACCCACCCCACGAGCCCGAATTCGAACTCCCCCACGTCGAACCGAACAAGCCGGTAGACCCGGGCCCATGGCTCCCACCCCAACCCCCGAACCCCCCTGAACCCCCGCGCCCGCCGCAGCCCCCGCAGCCACCCCAACCTCCGCGCCCACCTATCCCACCGCAACCTCCGGAACCACCGGTGCCGCCGCAGCCGCCGGTGCCGCCGCAGCCGCCGGTGCCGCCGCAGCCGCCGGTGCCGCCGCAGCCGCCGGTGCCGCCGCAGCCGCCGGAGCC
>NZ_JARWQD010000157.1 GCF_029869545.1 Nocardia wallacei
CGCACCCCGGCGGCGGAGGAGCTCGCCGTGAGAATGGCCGCGGGCTTGCAGTCGCCGAGCACCGCGTGCAGACGGTCGGTGTGGCCCGGTTCCTCGGGGTCGAACAGCGGCACGGCGATGGTGCCCGCGGCGATGCGATCGCTGGTGCGCCGCAACGCGTCCAGCGCGTGGCGCGGATCGGCGTGCAGCATCGTCGACAGCAGTTCCGCGCTCGGGTCCTCGCTGTCGATCAGCGACCTCGAGGCGTAGGCGGCGTGGAACGCCGCCTCCATCGCCTTGCGGGCCGGGCCGCTGGTGCCGGAGCGGAACGGGGAGCCGACCGATTCGCATTCCACGCTCACCCTGGCATGCCACGGCGTATTCGACTCCAGGTGCGCGGTAAGGGCTTTCAGCGCCTGGTTCGGATCGACACCCGGCGGGATGCGCAGATTCAGCCGGGCCCGGGACCGGGGCTGGACGGCCGCCGACGAGCCGACCACCGGCGGCACATCGATGCCCAGCACCGTCACGGCCGGTCGCGCCCAGACCATATCGGAGACGGTGCCGTCGCCGAGCAGATCGACCCCGTCGAGCACACCGGCGTCGGCGCGGAACTGTTCCGCCGGGTACTGTGCCCCGTCCCAGGTCTGGTCGTTGGGCAGACCGGCGATCGTGGTGTTGCCCTTGGCATCTCGCAGCGTGGCCAGCACATGGATCAGCGCCGCCAGCGCATCGGGCGCGGGACCCCCGAACATGCCGGAATGCATGGGCCCGGACAGGGTTTCGACGGTCACGACGACATCGATCGCGCCGCGCAGCGTCTGGGTGAAGGTCGGCACGCCCACCGCGAAATTGCCGCAGTCCGCGATCACCAGCGCGTCGGCCCGCAGCAGGTCGGCGTTCTTCGGCACGAACGCCTCCAGCCCGCCGGTCCCCTGCTCCTCCGAACCCTCCGACACCAGCGTGATACCGACCGGATAATCGGTGCCGCCCAACGTTTCCCGCAGTGCGCGCAGCGCGGTCAGATGCGTGACGATATTGCCCTTGCAGTCCGCGGCGCCGCGCCCGTACCAGCGGCCGTCCCGCTCGGTGAGCTGCCAGACGGGGGTGTGCCAGGCGGCATCGTCGAGCGGCGGCTGCACGTCGTAGTGGCAGTACAGCAGCACGGTCGGCGCCCCGGCGGGCGCGGGGTGCCGCGCGACGACGGCCTTACTGCCGTCGGGTGTTTCGTGCAATCCGGCATCGGTCAAGCCGACCTCGCGGAACGCCGCGGCCACCCATTCGGCCGCCCTGTGGCACTCCTCGGGCGGGAACTGACGCGGGTCGGCCACCGATCTGTACGAAACCAGTTCGGCCAGATCGGATTTCGCCTGTGGCATCAGCGAACGCACCTGGGCGCGCAGGGCGGCCGTGCGGGAATCGTCGGTCATATCAGCTCATTTCGTCGTCTCACCGAGCTTCAGGTCGCTCATCTGCTCGAGATAGGCACGCAACTTGTCCGGGCAGTAGGTGTCGATCGCCAGTTCGGTCGCCGCGATCGTGTCCAGATCGGCGATCACGGGCCGGTTCCCGGGTCCGCTGGCGCCGTTGCTGATCGCCGCCCGATATCGCGCCTCGATCAGCGGGGAGGCCGGATCCTGGCAGATCAGGCCGCCGTCGCGGCCCAGCGCATCGCGGATCACGCCGGTCCCCGGCGCGGCCAGGCCCGCGGCGGCCAGCCGGTCGTGGAGCTGCTGCGCCCGCTCGGTGGCGAGCGAATCGCGCTTGTTCTGCTCGAACAGCACCAGTCCGATCACCACGATCAGGATCAGCACGACCGCCACCACCGCATTGACGATACGCCGACGGCGGGTCTGCTCCGCGGACTCCAGCGGGTGGTGACCCCCGCCGGGCCGTGCCGGGGCGCCGGACTCGCTCATGCCATCGCCTCCCCGGGGACGTCGGTCTTCCACTCCGGCTTGCGGAATCGGAAGAACAGGTACGGAATCAGCAGGCCGACGATGCCCATCCCCAGTCCGATCAGCAGCACGTAGCTCAGCGCATGGCCGCTGCCGTACTGCGAGGGCGGCACGAAGCCGATCAGGAAGGCGGCGACCGACGACACCGTCCCGAGCCCGCACAGGGCGATCAGCGCCGGTGCCCGGTACCCGCGCGGATGATCGGGTTGCTTGCGCCGCAATTGAATTGCGGCCGCGAACATCAGCACATACATGATCAGATAGACCTGGGTCGTGATCACCGACAGGATCCAGTACGCGCTGGACACGTCGGGGATGAACGCGTACAGCAGCGCCAGGATCGTGGTCACGACGCCCTGCGCCACCAGCATGTTCTGCTGCACGCCGTGCCGGTTCACCCGGGTCAGGATCGGCGGCAGATAGCCCTCGGTGCGGCCGATCAGCAGCAATCCCTTCGACGGGCCCGCCAGCCAGGTCAGCATGCCGCCCAGCGCCGCGGCCACCAGCATGACGCCGAGAACCGGTGTGAGGAAACCGATTCCGAAATGATTGAAGAATCCGTCGAATGCCTGCATGACACCCGCGGTCAGGCTGAGGTTCTGCGCGGGCACCACCCAGCTGATCACCACCGCGGGAATGATGAAGATCGCCAGCACCAGCGCCACGGCCAGCGCCATCGCCTTCGGATACTCCCGGCCCGGATCCTTCAGCGACGACACGTGCACGGCGTTCATCTCCATACCCGCGTAGCTGAGGAAGTTGTTGACGATCAGCACCAGGCTGGCCAGGCCGGTCCAGGCGGGCAGCAGGTGGGCGGAATCCATCGGCGCCGCCGACGCGTTACCCTGCCCGAGAAAGACGATCCCGAGCACGACCAGCAGCGCACCGGGCACCAGGGTGCCGATCACCAGCCCCATACTCGACAGTCCCGCAACGGTTTTCGTGCCCTGCGAGGATACGTACACCCCGGCCCAGTAGATCACGATGATGACGATCGCGACGTAAGGCCCGTTCGAGGCCAGTGACGGATGAACGATGTAGGCGAAGGTGCTGGCCACGTACGCCAGCAGGCTCGGATAGTAGAAGATCGTCATCGCGAACTGGCACCACACCGCGAGAAAGCCCAGCGGCCGCGACAGCCCCTCGCCCACCCACTTGTAGACGCCGCCGGACCACCCGGAGGCCAGCTCCGCCGCGACGAACGCCGTCGGCAGCAGGAACAGCAGCGCCGGAAGCAGGTACAGGAAGACGCACGCCAGCCCGTACACCGCCATCGTCGGCGCGGACCGCAGGCTCGCCACCGAGCTGGTGGTCATCAGCGCCAGGGTCACCCAGGAGATGTACTTGGTGACCACGGCGGTCTTGGCCGCCTGCCCCGCCCGACCCGCCGGCACCGCTGTCGCCATCACCGCTCCTTCTTCTGCCCGCTACCCACTGGGATCGAGAGGTCGAGCAAACGGTCGAAACGGCACCGTTCCAGGTCACTGTGCCATCCGCGATCGCGGCCGGGCCAGATTTCGCGAGGGTTCGGTGGTACTTCGTTAACAATCCGCAATCGCCGGATGCGGCATGCGCTCGATAAACTGGCTCGAGTCGTGTGGCAACTGCTCAGACGAGTGCCTGCCCAGGAGGCGAGGATGCCCGACCGTCCCACCGATTCCGACGACCTGTTCGCGCTGCCACAGCTGGAGTCGGGCGCGCCGAAGTCCGGATTCCCCCATCCCGAGATGTTCCCGTCGGCCGCCTACCAGATCGTCCACGACGAACTGCTGCTCGACGGCGTGTCCCGGATGAACCTGGCCACCTTCTGCACCACCTGGATCGACGACCAGGCCCGCCGGCTGATGAACGAGTCGATCGACAAGAACATCGTCGACAAGGACGAATACCCGCAGACCGCCGAGCTGGAGCGGCGCTGCGTGCGGATGCTCGCCGACCTGTGGCACTCGCCCGACCCGGCGGCGACGAGGGGAACCTCCACCACCGGTTCCAGCGAGGCCGCCATGCTCGGCGGGCTCGCCGCCAAGTTCCGCTGGCGCAAGCGCGGGGGCCGGGGCATCCCGAATTTCGTCTGCGGTCCGGTGCAGGTCTGCTGGGAGAAGTTCGCCCGCTACTTCGATGTCGACATCCGCCGGATCCCGCTGCGCGGGGACCGGCTGACGATGCACCCCGACGATGTCGCGGCGCACTGCGACGAGAACACCACCATGGTGGTGCCGACGTTCGGCCAGACGTTCACCGGCCTGTTCGAGGATGTCGCGGGGATCAGCCAGGCCCTCGACGATCTGCAGGACGCGACGGGCCTGGACATTCCCATCCACGTCGACGCCGCCAGCGGCGGCTTCCTCGCCGCGTTCACCGCGCCGGAGCTGGTGTGGGACTTCCGGTTGCCGCGGGTGAAGTCGATCAACGCCTCCGGCCACAAGACCGGCCTCGCCCCGCTCGGGGCGGGCTGGGCGATCTGGCGCGAGGCGGGCGATCTGCCCGAGGAGCTGGTGTTCGACGTCGACTACCTCGGCGGCAACATGGGCACGTTCAATCTCAACTTCTCCCGGCCCGGCGGGCAGGTCGTCACCTCCTACTACGAGTTCATCCGGCTCGGCCGGGTCGGCTACCACCGGGTGCAGTCGGCGACGTACTCGGTGGCCCGGCACCTGGCCGCGGGTATCCGCGATCTCGGGCCGTTCGAACTCGTGCACGACGGCGACCCGCTGCGGGGCATCGCCGCGGTGTCCTGGAAACTGCGCGCGGACAACACATTCAACCTCTACGACCTGTCCGACCGGCTGCGCACCCGCGGCTGGCTGGTCGCCGCGTACCCGCTGCCCGCCGACCGCGACGACGAGACCATCATGCGGGTGCTGGTCCGGCACGGGTTCAGCCACGACATGGCCGATCTGCTGCTGGCCGATAT
Organism: Nocardia wallacei; assembly: GCF_029869545.1. Taxonomy (GTDB): domain Bacteria; phylum Actinomycetota; class Actinomycetes; order Mycobacteriales; family Mycobacteriaceae; genus Nocardia; species Nocardia wallacei_A. Next base: position 4,852 of record NZ_JARWQD010000157.1, read on the forward strand.
GCGCCGGGCGCTGGGGCAACTGGACAAGCATCCGCCCACCACCCCGCTCACGCGCGAGGAGGCCGGTGGATTCACCCACAGCGCCACCGCCGTGGTCAGCACCGAAACCCTGCGGCACGCGGCCGGACTCGACAACTGACCGGCCTGCAGTCATCGGCGCAGCGATTGCGCTGCCGCCGCCGCGACCACCGCGGCCACCGCGCCCAGGGCGGGAGAATCCAGGCGCCACTGCTGCCAGTACAGCGGGACGTCGATGTGCAGACCGCGGCCGAGAGCGACTGTGCGGCCGGACTTTTCGTCGGCGGAGGCCTGCAGGTCCGGCAGCATGCCCCAGCCGAGGCCGAGGCGGACCGCCTCGTGGAAGCCGGACGAGGACGGGATGTAGTGGCGCGGCGGGTCGAGCGGGCGCCGGGCGCGGCGGCGCATCAAGCGGTCCTGCAGGTCGTCCTTGCGGTCGAACAGGACCACGGGCGCGGCCGCGAACGCGCGGGCGGTGGCGCCGTCGGGAAACCAGGTGCGCACGAATTCCGGTGTGGCCATGGCCCGATAGCGCATGGCGCCCAGCCGCTCGGCCCGGCAGCCCTGCACGGGTTGCGCGGTGGCGGTGATCGCGGCCATGACGGTGCCGTCGCGCAGCAGCCGGGTGGTGTGCTCCTCGTCCTCGCGGTGGATCTCGAAGCAGATCCCGGCGGGCGCGCGGCCGAAGGCGGGCATCACCCAGGTCTCGAGCGAATCCGCATTGACCGCCACGGGGATGCGGACCGGACGCGTGGTGTCCGATTCCGTTGCCGCAGCGCCGAGTTCGCGTGCGGTATCGCCGGTGAGCAGCTCGATCTGGCGGGCCAGCCGGAGCACGGCGAGCCCGGATTCGGTGGGGCGCACCGGTTTCGAGCGCTGCAGCAGAATCCGCCCGACGGTTCCCTCCAGGGTCTTGATGCGCTGGCTCACCGCGGACGGGGTGACCCGCAGGCGGCGGGCGGCCGCCTCGAGGGTGCCCTCGGCGACCGTGGCATCCAGGGCCCGGAGCTGGTCCAGCTGCAGATCCATGCTTAGAAATTCTAATGCTTGCTGAAAAACTTCAGCTTGTCTGGCTGCTGACGGCTTCTTAACGTCGAAAAGCGTGAATACTTCCTCCGCGCTGACCGCGGCCCTGTCGGGCCTGGGCTTCGGGCTGTCGCTGATCGTGGCGATCGGTGCGCAGAACGCGTTCGTGCTGCGGCAGGGCATTCGCGGCGAGCACATCCTCCCGGTCATCGCGGTGTGCGCGGTGTCGGATGTGGTGCTGATCGCGGCGGGCGTCGGAGGCCTCGGCGCCCTCATCGCCTCGGCGCCCACGCTGCTGATGGTGACGCGCTACGCGGGCGCGGCGTTCCTGCTCGGCTACGCGGCGCTGGCGGTCCGGCGTGCCGTGTTCCCCGGCGTGATGACCACAGCAAACGCTGCTTCCGGCACCACGAACGAATCCCTCACCGCAGGAGCGCGCACGGAACCGCCGCAGACCACGAGCGCTTCGGGTACGTCGAGAACCGCCACGATGACGGCGATGCCCGGGGCCGTAACCGATACCGCGCAGCGGGCTCCGATCGGCACAGTGGAATACGAGTCCGCGGGTGCGCGGCGCGGAACCTCCGTCGCACTCGGCGCCACGGTACTCACCTGCCTCGCCCTGACCTGGCTGAATCCGCATGTCTACCTGGACACCGTGGTGCTACTCGGTTCCTTCGCGAATACCTATGCGGGCCAGGACCGCTGGTTCCTCGCGGCCGGAGCGATGCTCGCCAGCATCCTCTGGTTCACGGCCCTCGGCTACGGCGGCCGCCTCCTCGCCCCGCTGTTCGCCCGCCGCACCGCCTGGCGCATCCTGGACTCCGCCATCGCCCTCATCATGCTCACCCTCGCCCTGACCCTCCTCCTCCCCTGACCCGCTGCGTACCAACCGTTCCCGCACGCCTTATCGGTTCCCGCACCCTCTGCAGGACCCTGCAGGGAGTGCGGGAACAAGCAAAGAGTGCGGGAACGTTCTAGGCCGCGGGTTCAGGCGGCGCGGGCGGGGGTGTGGGGGTGCCAGTGGTAGAGGGTGGGAGTGGCCTCGTGGAAGAGGGCCAGGTCGATGGCGTCGAGCATGGCCTGGCGGGGGCCGGAGCGGTCGAGCTGGGCGGCCGAGATCGCCAGGCGCAGCACGCCGCGGCGGCGGGCGGTGCGCGCGGCGCTCATCACCAGCGCGTGGCACCACCACGGCTCGGTGCGGAAGCCCTCGCCGATGCCGTGCACCCAGGCCCGCTGTGCCACTTGACGTTCCAGGTCGTGGATCGCGCTGAGGCTCAGTGCCAGGCGGAAGCCGACATCCGGCAGGGCCGCCAGGGCCCCGTCCGAGGCGTTCCAGCGCGGCGCCGCGAACAGCCGGGTCCGCAGGCCCACCCCCTCCAGCACCCGGTCGGCGGCCATCAACCGCAGCCGCGCCTCATGGGCGGGCAGCGCCGCGAACTCGGACCGGCGGCGCTTGGTGGCGGCCTGGTCGTAGCCGTGCAGCACGATCGCGTCACCGGACTCCCGGCGCGAGCGCAGCCACTGCTGGGTCGACGGATCGTCGGCGAGCCGATACTTGCCCTTCAGTCTCGGCGCCACCAGCAGCGACAACGGGACGTTGCGGCGGTCCATTTCCTCGGCGAAGGCCATCGCCGTCTCCCGAGTGGTGTCACGAATGCCCGACACCGAGACGATCAGCTGTGCACGCATATTCGCGCGTACCCCCTTTCGGTGCTGCCAACCACACCCACTGTGGGTGCGGCAGGTGTATGCACCGTGCTGCGCGGGTGACGCCGCGGCGAATTCGCGCTACCGATTCACCTGATCATCGGATGTCCGCGAGCCCGACGGTGTCGAGCACCCAGGCGTATTCGAACGCCACTTCCTTCCACTTCTCGTAGCGGCCGCTGACACCGCCGTGGCCCGCGCTCATCTCGGTCTTCAGCAGCAGCGGCGCATCGCCGGTCTTGGTGGCGCGCAACTTCGCCACCCACTTGGCCGGCTCCACGTACAGCACCCGGGTGTCGTTGAGGCTGGTGATCGCCAGGATCGCCGGATAGTCCTGGGCCGCGACGTTCTCGTAGGGCGAATAGGACTTCATGTAGTCGTAGACCTGCTTGTCCGCCAGCGGATTTCCCCACTCGTCCCATTCGATGACGGTCAGCGGCAGCGACGGATCGAGGATCGAGGTGAGCGGGTCCACGAACGGCACGTTGGCGAGGATGCCGGTGAACAGCTCGGGCGCGAGATTGGCGACCGCGCCCACCAGCAGCCCGCCCGCGCTGCCCCCGTCGGCGATCATCCGATCCGGCGCGGTGACCCCGGCGTCGACGAGATGCCGTGCGCAGGAGACGAAGTCGGTGAAGGTGTTCTTCTTGGTGAGCGTCTTGCCGTGCTCGTACCAGAGTCGGCCCATCTCACCACCACCGCGCACGTGCGCGACCGCGAACACCATGCCGCGATCCAGCAGCGACAGCCGCGACACCGAGAAGGCCGGGTCGATGCTGGCCTCGTAGGAGCCGTACCCGTACAGCAGCAACGGTTTCGGGCCCGGGGCGTCGAATCCCTTGCGCCACACCAGCGAGATCGGGATCCGGGTGCCGTCCGCGGCCACCGCCCAATCCCGGTGCTGCTCATAGTCGTTCGGGTCGTAGCCGCCCAGCACCGTCTGCTGCTTGCGCAGCAGCAACTCGCCGGTCGCGGGCACGTAGTCGAAGACCTGCACGGGGGTGATGAACGAGGTCAGCCCGAGCCGCAGCGTCGGCTGGTCCCATTCGGGGTTGGACCCGACACCGGCCGCGAACAGCTCCAGCCCGAATTCCAGCTCCTGCGGCTCGCCGTACCCCTCGGCGGTCAACGGCCACACCGCGACTCGCGACAGCGCCTCGCGCCGATAGGACAGCACCAGGTGATCGGCGAAGCAGTCGATGTCCTCGAGCCGCACATCCTCGCGGTGCGGGATCAGCATGGACATATTCGCCGGATCGTCGACGGGCGCGTCGGCGAGCACGAAGTTCTCCGCCTTCACCCCGTCGACAACGTCGTTGTGCAGGATGAGGAACCGATCCCGGCCCCCGACCACCGCATGCTCGGCCGAGTACTCGACGCCCTCGCGCCGCGGCAGCAGCACGCGGAATTCGCCCTCGGGATCGTCGGATTCGAGGATCCAGCCCTCGCTGGTGATCTTCGAGCCCACCCAGATCATCAGATACTTCTCCGAGCGGGTGGCGCCGATGCTCACCCAGTAGCGCTCGTCCGGCTCGTGGAAGACCTTGACGTCCTGCTCCTTCGGCGTGCCCAGCCGGTGCCGCCACACGGTGTCGGGCCGCCACGACTCGTCGACGGTCTGGTAGAAGACGTGGGTGCCGTCCAGCGACCAGGTCGCCCCGGGCGCGGTGCCCGGAATCTCGTCGCCGAGCAGCTCACCGGTGCGCAAATCCTTGAACCGCAGCACATATCGCTCGTCGCCGACGGTGTCCACCGAATACGCCAGCAGCGTGCCGTCGTGGCTGATCGAGAAGGCACCCAGCGCGAAGAAGTCGTGCCCCTCGGCGAGGATGTTGCTGTCGAGCAGGATCTGCTCGCCGGGGATGTCGGCACCGGCCTCGAGTCGCGGCGGCGTCCAGTCGTCCGGGTCGGCGATCGGGCAGCGGCAGTGCACCCCGTACTGTTTGCCCTCGAAACTGCGGGAGTAGTACCAGTACTCACCCATCCGGGCCGGAACCGACAAATCGGTCTCCTGTGTCCGCGCCTTGATCTCGTCGAAGATCTTGTCCCGCAGCGGCCGCAGGTGGGCGGTCCGCGCATCGGTGTAGGCGTTCTCGGCCTCGAGGTGGGCGATGACGTCCGGATTGTCCTTGTCGCGCAGCCATTCGTAGTCGTCGACGAAGGTATCGCCGTGATGCACGCGCTCGGTCGGCACTCGCTGCGCGGTCGGCGGTGTCACCTCACCGGGCCGCGACGGAGACCCGGCGGGCGCTGCGCCGCCGACGTTCGGTGTCGTTCCGGTACCACTGTCGAGAGCCATGCGCTCCACCGTAGTGCGCGGCCCGCGACCACCAGCGGCAACCCCGGTCGCGGGTCAGCTCAACCCGGGCGTACGCGGTGCCGGTCGGCGCAGGTCGCGACCGGTGTCGCGGGCGGTGCGGCGGGAATCCATGAGGAAGTACAGGGCGGCCTTGCGGCGGGGGCATTGATCGGTGGGGCAGCTGCGGTGGATGTGCAAGATGTTGTGCGCTTGCTCGACGGTGAGGTGCCGGGGCACCACCGCGCAACTGTCGAAGACGGGTGCCATGCGGTGCTCCATCCTTATCGTGCCTGGGTGTGGCGCGGCGCACACTTTCCGGCTTCTCCGTGCAGTCGACGCCGTATATCCGCCACAGTGAGCTGGGTTTCCGATTCACTTGCCGGGTAAACCACGAAGCGATACCGGACATCACCCGCACAGGAGCAGATGTGGAAGCGAAGAACCGCGAGATCAACCCCGACGCCGTGTGGCATCGCAGCAGCGAGTCCGGCGGTGTCGAGGTGGCCTTCCTCGCCAGCGGCAATATCGGCCTGCGCGATGCGAAGAACCCGGACGGTCCGACGCTCATCTTCACCCCCGGCGAGTGGTCGGCCTTCGTCGCCGGCGCCAAGGACGGCGAGTTCAACCGGCCGGGACAGTAGGCCGGGTCACGCCCCTATCGCGGGGCCGATGGTGGACCAGGAGGCATGCAGCTGGTCCTGCCAGTAGGACCACGAGTGGGTGCCCACCGGGCTGCGGTCGACCCGGGCCGGGATGTGCAGCGCGGCCAGTCGCTGTTCGAAGGAGGTCACGCACGCATCGACCCCGGCCTCGATCGGACCACCGAAGAAGAGATTCTCCGGCAGCTGCGGCTTGATCTCGGCCTCGTGCGGGCCGGGGATACCGGTCCCGGTGGACAGGTAGATCGTGGTGCCGCGCAGCCGATCCGCCAGCAGCGCCGGATCGTGCTCGCCCCAGGCCGGGCCGCCGGGCGGGCCCCACATATTGCCCGGGGTGCCGCCGCGGTTGGCGATGGAGAACAGGATCGGCCCCTGCGCCAGCCCCAGATCGGGGCAGGCGCTGTACCCGGCGATCGCGGTGTACAGACCCGGGTTGCGCACCGCCAGCACGAATGCCGCGATGCCGCCCATCGACAGGCCGCCGATCGCGTTGACGCCGTTGCCCGCGAAGTGCGCATCGATGATCGGGGGCAGTTCCCGGGTCAGAAAGGTCTCCCAGCGGTAGCGGCCGAACCGGGGATCGTCCTGCTGCCAGTCGGTGTAATAGCTCGCCTGACCGCCCATGGGCAGCACCACATTGACATTGCGTCCGGCGAAGAACGGCTCGGCGTCGGTGGCATTGGTCCAGGTGCTCTGCCGCTCCCCCGGGTCCAGGCCGTCGAGCAGATAGTAGGACGGGCGCGCGCCGCCACCGGCCGGATGCAGTACCTGCACCTGGATCGTGCGGCCCATGGCGGCCGACTCCACGAAGACCGCGGACCTGGTCGGGCTCAGCTCATCGATGCCGACGACCCGGGCCGCGGCGGCGGGTGGCGCCTGCCCCACCCAGGGCGCGAGGGCACCCAGCACGCCCGCGAGCACAACAGCAGCAACAGCGCGACGACGCATAGCCCACCTCCATCACCCCACCACACGTGCCTTCAAAGTTAGCTCACGCGTTGACAAGCCGAGGCACATTGACGGGCTGGCGTTTCCTTGGCAAACCGTGTGGTTCGCGTCACCACACGGGTCGGCTCACTGCTGCGGGACGGCCCGCTCCAGCGCGCCGCGGATGGACGTCGCCAGATAGTCCAGATCGGCCCGGGCCGGGGTGGTCGGGCGGCCGCGTAGGCCGAACCCGTCGCCGGGCGTCCGCGGAATGACGTGCAGGTGCACATGGAAGACCTCCTGGCCCGCCGTCACCCCGTCGGCGAGGAAGAAGTTCACCCCGTCGCACCGCACCTCGGACTCGCGCAGCGCCGCCGCCAGCTGCTGCCCCACCCGGAACAGCTTGCCGCCCAGCTCCGGATCCAGTTCGGACAGACTCCGTGCCGGAGTCTTCGGAATCACGAGCAGATGACCCGGCGTCATCGGCCGAATGTCCATGAACGCCAGCACATCCTGGTCCTCGTACACCTTCGACGCGGGGGCGCGGCCGGAGACGATATCGGCAAAGATCGTGTAGGGGTCCATGAGCAGCCAGCCTACGTGCCGGACGGCGGCCAAGCACCCTCCCCATATCCTCCGGCGATCGGAATGCGCTGTGCGATCAGAGGATCGGCGACGGGGTGTAGCGCGCCGCCTCCGGGTCGGCGTCGGCCAGCTTCTGCACCTGGGCGACCACGTCGGCGACCTGGGCCTCGGCGGCGCCGATGAACGCGGACTTGTCGGCCAGCGCCTCGTCCAGGGCGGCCCGGTCCAGCGGCAGGCGCTCGTCGGCGGCCAGGCGGTCCAGCAGATCCGGCTCGCGGCCCTGCTCCCGCATGGCGAGCGCGACCGCGACCGCGTGCTCCTTGATGACCTCGTGCGCCGTCTCCCGGCCGACACCGGCACGGACCGCGGCCATCAGAATGCGCGTGGTGGCCAGGAACGGCAGATAGCGGTTGAGTTCGCGATCGATCACCGCCGGATACGCACCGAACTCGGCCAGCACCGTGAGGAAGGTCTCGATCATGCCGTCGATGGCGAAGAAGGCGTCCGGCAGCGCGACGCGGCGCACCACGGAACAGAACACGTCGCCCTCGTTCCATTGCGCGCCAGCCAATTCCGCGGCCATCGACGCGTACCCGCGCAGCACCACCTGCAGGCCGTTGACGCGCTCACAGGAGCGCGTGTTCATCTTGTGCGGCATCGCCGAGGAGCCCACCTGGCCCGGCTGGAAGCCCTCGGTGACCAGCTCGTGCCCGGCCATCAGCCGCACCGTGTGCGCGAAAGACGAAGGGCCCGCGCCCAATTGGACCAGCGCCGAGAGCACGTCATGGTCCAGCGAGCGCGGGTACACCTGTCCGACGCTGGTGAGCACGGTGGCAAAACCCAAGTGCCGCGCCACCTTCTGCTCCAGCTGGGCCAGCTTGGCCGGATCGCCGCCGAGCAGGTCGAGCATGTCCTGCGCGGTGCCCATCGGACCCTTGATGCCGCGCAACGGGTATCGGTCGATCAGCTCCCGCAGGCGGGTCAGCGCGATCAGCACTTCGTCTGCGGCACTGGCGAATCGCTTGCCGAGCGTGGTCGCCTGCGCGGCCACGTTGTGCGAACGGCCCGCCATCACCAGCGCCTGATACTCCGCCGCCCGCTCGGCCAGCCGCGCCGCGACCGCGACACCGTGCGCGTGGACGTGCTCGAGCGACAGCCGCACCTGCAGCTGCTCCACGTTCTCGGTGAGATCGCGGCTGGTCATGCCCTTGTGGATGTGCTCGTGCCCGGCCAGCGCGTTGAACTCCTCGATCCGCGCCTTCACGTCGTGGCGAGTCACGCGCTCCCGCTCGGCGATCGAGGCCAGGTCGACCCGGTCGATGACGCGCTCGTAGTCCTCGACCACGCCGGGCGGCACGTCCACGCCGAGCTCGGCCTGGGCCCGCAGCACCTCCAGCCACAGCCGGCGCTCGAGCACGATCTTGTTCTCCGGGGACCACAGCCGCACCAGTTCGGGGCTGGCGTATCGGGTGGCGAGGACGTTCGGGACAAGACTCACGACAGGAAGTCTAGAGTGCCGCGCGGCGCCGCCCGACGGCCGCCGACCCGCGGCGACGGCTCAGGCCGTGGTGTGCTGCGGCAGGGTGTGCGGATTCGGGGGGTGCTGCGGCGCCGGGTGGGCGGGATGCGACGACGGGTGCTGGGCGGGCGGGTGCTGCGGGGTGGGCGGGGCGATCACGTCGATCACCTCCAGCAGGGCGCCGCGCGCGACCCGGCGCGGCTGCGGGTCCAGCTCGGTCAGGGCCGTCACCACCGCGCCGTCGACCACCGCGACCAGCCGCCGCAGCTGTTCGATCCGTACCACCCGATCGGACCGGCGCAGCACATCGGCCAGCAGCTCGTCGAGCTGAGCGCGTAGTCGTAGCTGCACCTCCCGTAGTTCCGGGTGCCGGGCCGAGGCCACCGACCGCTCGTAGCGCGCGATCAGCTGGCCGCGCTCGAACTCGTCGTGGCCGTCCACCCCGACCAGCAGGTCCAAGAGCAGGTCGACGGTCGCCTCGGCGCCGCGGCGGCGGTGGGTCACCTCGCCGACGCGGCGGCGCATGGCCTCGAGTTCGGCGTTGCCGCTGAACTCGACCGCGCGTGCGATCAGGTCTTCGAGGGACTCGAAGTAGTAGGTGGTCGACGCCAGGGGCAGATCCGCGCGGGTGGCCACCGAACGGTGGCGCACGGCGTCGAATCCGCCCTCCAGCAGCAACTCGGCCGCAGCCGCAACCAACGCTTGGCGACGCCGTTCGCCTTTCGGTGTCGTCGCGGTGATCACCGTGTCATCGTGCCAGTCATCATCGGTTCATCCGTGCCAAATCGGTGCGATCTATGACAAATCCGGTTCCGCGTGGGCAAATGTCCAGGCGGCATTGAAAAAACAACCAACGCTTTTCTACCGCATCCGGGCACCGCGGGTGGGCCAGAACGAAAAGTCTTTGCGCGTCGGCGCTGCTCAGGCGTGTCGACTGTTCAGTTGTCCAGATATCGCCGTAGCCGCACCAGGGCCTCCTCGATATCCGCGGTGGCGCCCGCGAACGAGAAACGGACCGTATGGTTTCCATTGTGGGTGTCGAAGTCGACACCCGGCGCGATCGCAATGCCGGTGTGCGCCAACAGATCCGCGCACCAGCGCAGCGAATCATCGGTCAGGTGCCCGATATCGGCGTAGGCGTAGAACGCGCCGTCGGCCGGCGCCAGCTCGGTGAGTCCCAGCTTGGGCAGGCCCTGCAGCAGCAGGTCGCGGTTGCGGGCGTACCGCCGGACGTGCCCGTCCAGTTCCGCCTTGGCCTCGGGGCCGAACGCGTGCACGGCGGCGTACTGGGAGATGGCGGGCGGGCAGACGGTCATATTGGACGCCAGCCGCTGCAGCGCCGGGCGCAGGCCGGGAGGCACCAGCATCCAGCCCAGCCGCCAGCCCGTCATCGAGAAATACTTCGACACCGAGCCGACGACCACGGATTCGCGGGAGGTCTCCCAGGCGGAGGCGGTCGGCTCGGTCTCGGCGTAGACGATGCCGTGGTAGATCTCGTCGGAGATCAGCAGCGTGCCGTGGTCGTCGCACCAGCGCGCGAGGGCGGCCAGCTCATCGGGCGCGATCATGGTGCCGGTCGGGTTGGCGGGGCTGGCCACGATCAGGCCCGCGGGCGGCTCCGGCAGCGCCTCGAGCATGGCGACCGTCGGCTGGAAGCGGGTCTGCGGACCGCAGTCCAGCTCGACCACCCGGCAGCCCAGGGCGGCGAGGGTGTTGCGGTAGGCAGGATAGCCGGGCCGGGCCACGACCACGGTGTCGCCGATATCGAAGGCGGCCAGGAAGATCAGCGTGAAGGCGCCGGACGAACCGGTCGTGACCACGACGTCGTCGGGTTCCACCGCGATGCCGTAGGTGTCGCCGTGGTGCCGCGCGATCGCCTCGCGCAGCGGCAGGATGCCGAAGGTCTCGGTGTAGCCGAGCAGTTCGCCGTCCAGCGCCGCCCGTGTCGCCCGCAGCACGGGCGCGGGTGCGGGCGTGGACGGCTGCCCGGCCGCCAGCACCAGCACGTCGCCGTGGGTGCGGGCCCGCTCGGCGGCCGCCTTCCAGACATCCATGACATAGAACGGCGGGACACTCGACCGGCGGGATTCGTTGCGCACCCGACGACGGTAGAACACGCGAGTGCGGCGCTGCCCGCCTGCGGTGTGGACGAATGCCCTGTTATCGTCGGCAGAATGCCTGACCAGGCACGCAGTGCGAAGGTTGTACCAGGGGGTGGGACGGTGCTCCGGCCCGACTGGCGTTCCGCGCTGCGACGGGAACGGGGTGCGCGGCGACGGCGCATACGAGAATCCGTGGCCTGGGTGCGGTACACGGCCGGATATGTCCGGGAGTCGGCGCGGCGCCTGTGGCGGGCGCTGGTGAACTACGACTGGCGGGAATTCCTGCGCCGGGATTGGCGGGCGTACGCCCAGGAACAGTGGCCGCGGTTGCGCGGCTGGGTGATTCGGCACCGCGTGCTGGTGGCCGGGGTGCTCATCGTGGCGCTGTTCGCGGCCGCCGACGCCACCGCGCCGCGACCCGTGGAGACGGCCGTGGCGCAGGGCGGGCATCAGCGCATCCCGGTCGCGTATCCGCTGCAGGTGCGGTCGGCGCCGGAGTCGAGCAAGCGCTATCTCAACGCGATCAACAACGGTGAGCGGATCCGTGAATCGCAGGTGGTGGCCGCGGCGGCCCGCGCCACCCTGGAACGCGCCAAGGCCGAGGCGGCCGCGGCCGTCTCCGGGCAGCCGGCGCCGTGGCTGGGCGGCACGGTCACCTCGATACCCGGCGGAATCCTGCCCGGGATCGGTGGTTTCGTGCTGCCCGCGCGCGGGTTGTTCACCTCCGGATTCGGGCAGCGGTGGGGGACTTTCCATGCCGGAATCGATATCGCCGCGCCGATCGGTTCACCGATCTACGCGATCACCGACGGCACCGTCGTCGACGCCGGGCCCGCCCAGGGCTTCGGCCTGTGGGTACGCGTGCGCCACGACGACGGCACCATCTCCGTCTACGGCCACATGTACGACTTCTCGGTCTCGGTGGGCGAACGCGTCCGGACCGGCCAGCAGATCGCCCGCGTCGGCAACCGCGGCGACTCCACGGGCCCCCACCTGCACTTCGAAATCCTGGTCAACGGCAACCACGTCGACCCCCAGCCCTGGCTCGCCCTCCACGGCCTCCAGCTGGGCTGAGGGGCGCGCCCGCATCCTGGACCGACGTGATCCCGTGTTGGGGGGGGGGGGGGGGGGGGGGGGGGGGGGGGGGGGGGGGGGGGGGGGGGGGGGGGGGGGGGGGGGGGGGGGGGGGGGGGGGCGGCGGGGGGGCGGGGGGGCCCCGGGGGGGCGGGGGGGGGGCGC